>SABC01000047.1 GCA_009929175.1 Bacteroidia bacterium
GGTTATCCCGGACACCGAGCCGGCTGCCGGCCCAGTAAAGAGCCAGGCAGCCATTGACTGGAGATAACCTCGATGTGCCGGCAAATAACCTGCATTACAAGAAGTTGTGAATTTATCAGAGGGGTCAATCCTGCAAGTGACTGGAAATGATCGGGAAGCTGCAAACCTCTGCAAAGCAACAAGTTGTTAATTTATCCGAGGGATGCAAAAAAAGGCTGCCCCATCAAGGCAGCCTTTTCGTTACACAAACACAAATTATTGGAACCTACTTAATTACTTTTTCTGTCAGGAATTTGTCCAGGAAATCGGCAGATACATCCAGTGCCACGATTGTTCCTGAACTGTCAAACAAGATGTTCTTTGGTATTGAGGTGATTCCGTAAAGTTCACCAACATCGTTTTGCCCGCCAAATATGTTATGGACATCAATCCATGGCATTTTTATCTCTTTTGACGCAACCTCCCATTTTGATTTATCTTCATCTACCGATATCGCGAAAATCTCGAATCCGGAATCCTGGAATTTGGCATAAAGTGGAGGGAAAGTCTTCATTGCCTTACGACAAGGAGCACACCAAGAGGCCCATATCTCCAGCAATGTATATTTGTTTTTATATACATGCTCCGAAAATTTCACACTCTTTCCATCTATTGCTGCTGCAGAAAAATCTATTAATTTATTTCCTACAGCAACCTTTTTGGCAGCCTCTGCAATTTTGCGCGAGCTCTCCCTCATATTGATAAAAGCCTTGATTTCATTATTGTCAGGGAACTCTTTTTGCAGCTCGTCCAGCAGGGTCATACCATCATCGGTACGGCCACGTAATTCCAGGAAAGCAAATAGCTTCACGTATGGGTCACTGTGACCTAACAAACCCTTCATATGTTCTTCCTGGATTTTTTGCATCTCCCTGCGCAAAGCATTGGAACTATTCCGGTCTGCATTACCAAGGCTTTGGAATATCTCCTTAACCCTCGGAGAGCTTTCCCAGGAATAGAGCAAATCATTATAAAACCCACCTTTTACCAAAGAACCTTCTGTATGGGAATAATCATAGGTAACATCTCTTTTTTCAATGATTATCCCGCGTACCGAACCCAAAAAGGACAATCCTGCCATGGTAGGTTTTTCGAAGGGTTCCATCTCAAAACGGAACTTGCCGCCAATCGATTTGGTAGTTGCAATAACCTGGTGTTTCAAATCGTCACCAATAATAGAAAGTACAACCTCAAAGTCCCTATCTATTTGCACATTACCAACAATAATCATTTTATCGTTTCCACAGGATAACCCTGACACAAACAATAGCATTAATAGTACTAAAACTTTTTTGTTCATTTTTAAAATATAATTTACTTGTTGTTAGTTAGAGACAAACTTGTCCCATACATTGGATTTATAAAGCACCTGTACCGGCCTTGTGGTAATGTTCTCAAATTTTAGGTCGGGTTGCAAGCTCTGGTTTTGCCCGATCTTGGAACAGTCATAAATATAGAGACCACCCTTAAGTGCGTGTGAACTGTTTTGATCGTAGAATCCCACATACAGCTGCTTCATATCGTAGCTGACCGACATTGTTGTAATGACCTTCCCACTTCCGATGTTGAACGATGGAGTCTCGGGCAACCTGTTGTTGGGAACTGTGTTATTAGGATACCACACATAAACGTTCGAACCATCGGCATAATAAGCACAACTGTATCTGGCGTTAGGGACAATCTGAGCACCTTTTTTGTAAGTTATGGGGCCGGATGCCTCATAAACATTCTCTGCAATTGTAGTCATTCCGGTGGAGCTGCCAAATGTAAACTCCACAAATTTTACAAGCAGAGGATTTGTCCGGTCGGTTGCAAGGGTAAATAGATTTGTAGGAGTACCGTAGGTTGAATTTCCGTTCATCCTGAACACGTTGAGGATATCCATATTATTGTAAACATTCGGCCTGTAATTGTCCCCGAAGTTATTTTGGGAAGCATTGGTACCGGATGTGTTGTTTACCGGTTTGCTGTTGTTGTGGTAGTAAATCAAAACCCATAGCTTTGAGTTTGCCTCATCTATCACAACTTCGTCTCCGTTTACATTGGTACTCTGTCCATAAACCAAATTTGTATAAGCATTGTCAAACGAAAGGTCTCCCCAGGCATCGTTGCGGTAGCAAAACAGCTCAGCTTTATCGTAACTTAGAATACGTCCTTTGGAGGTGAATATTCTCGAAGCTGTAATATAAGTGTCAAATATCGTTACCTTCTCAATGTACTCTCCAGGGAACTGCTTTGTAAACTCAATCACATTGAATATCTCAAATGTATTGGGGTTTGCAACATAAATTTTCTCCTTAGTGAAAACATGCAAGTATGCATCATTTTTCCCATATGCAATAAGGGATTTTGCAATCGCAACCACATCTTTAATCTGGTGCTCCGGGTTTACTTTATTGAACAGTTCGGGAATAAATGTCAGTGTCTTACCTTCCAGAACATCGGTCTGGGACAAAGAGCGGGCAAAAGAGATATTGGAGTTGCCGGCATCGTCTTTCCCGACAATAAAATAACCCGCATCATAAACCCTCACATCAATCTCCCATGTCTTGAACGCACTGTAGTCCTCGTTCTTAGCCTCCAGCCTCAGCCGGTAAGTACCAAACTTAGGAAAGGTATACCTTAGTGTAGCTCCTTCGCCAACAGAAAAAATTTCTCCCACCACATCAGAGTCAATATAGTTGGCTGTCCAAATGTATTGAAGCTCTTTACTTCCGATTTTTTGCGTAACAGCAGGGGTAAAGACAAACTCCTGCCCATGGTCAACGCTCAATCTTTCGGTGGGTGAAGTGATTGTGATTGCAGAGAAATTGGGATTGGACTCAGGATAAACCATCGTCGAATTGTCTTTTATACAGGATGTAAACAACACCCCGATAAAAAGTGAAAAATATATAGTTTTTTTCATGATCGCCATTTTTATAAGAAGTTAGGTTTGGAAATTCCAAGGTTTAAACCGGGATTGGCTTGTGAGTACAACCACATTTTTTGTTGGACGTATTGCATGAAAGTGAGCCTGTATGTGTTCAGCGGGCTGCTTGCTCCCGAGTTGGGGGTCTTGTCCAGGTTGCGGCCCCATCTTTGCACAATTACTTCGTATGCAGCTTTGTTCTCCTGCTCCATTTCCCAGAAATATTTGAAAAAGAGTTGGCCTTTCAACTTTGTAAAAGCTCCGTAGCTCCATGACGCCCACCAAGGTGGTGTGGGAGGAGTTTTGTCATCAAAAGAAATTGTGAACTCCGAATGTCCCCTCACCTCAAAATCTTTCGAATCCAACAATTCAATAGTCAGGATTGCCCTGGTGGTTTCGAGTTCGACATCCCTCTTGAGCACAACGGGTATCATCACCCGTACACTATCTTTGGCCAAGGTTACCTCCGAAGGAATGGAAAAATACTGAGGCTTGGCAGCAATAAACCCGTTACCTGCATACTTTTCATTGGATAGTTTCAACGACACCTTACGGTCAAAATCCTTGGGAACTCCCATTAACATACAGTTAACAAAAAACGTATGTTCTACGTTTGAGTCAAAGCCGAAATTAAAGAACACAGAGTCAGTCTCGTGGGTATACTCAAGGTAAACTCCATCCTTTTGGGAAGTGTCGTATTTAAGGTACTCCTCCTTTGCACAGGAAGTGATAACCATCAAAAAGGTCAGTATATAAATCAAATGTTTTTTCATTGTCTTAAATTTGTTTAGTTGTTCCTGTATTCAAACTCCTCAACCGGTATAGGCAGCACATATATTTGGTCACTAGCCGGAATGGTCCTGAACTCGGTGTTTGAGACAATCTCCATGTTGTTTTTCTTCATGTCAAACCACCTTTGTCCCTCTCCAAAGAACTCCTTGTGACGCTCATTGTACAGCAATTCCATAGAAACCTCCAATACAGGCATCCTGCTTTCAAGGTTGGTCAGCCCCCTGGAGTTCAACACCATATTAATATAACGTGTAGCCTCGGCCATATTGCTTTCATAAAGAAAAGCCTCTGCAACTATATAATACATCTCCACAGAACGAATCAGCGAAATACCCTCGAGCAAACCATTGCTCTCCGGAGTCAGGCCAGGGGTACTGATCCTCATCCAATCCACATTCTTAAGGCAAAAGTTGGTAGTGCCTCCATCAAAAATAGGCCTGAACCAGTTGAGCCTCATGTCTACGCCTGCATTATTATTTAGATTTTGGGAGTAAATTCCTGAATAGGGCATAAGATAGCTTCCTCCCAATGATGGTTGGAAAGGCACCATGTTGCTCCATGATGATCCCGATGCAAGCCTTAATTGAGCAATCTCAAAATAATCGGTAGAATAGAGACCCCATATGGTCTCTTTTTGAGACAGGGCTCCGGCAGTGAGGTTGGTTATTTCGTCCTTCTCTGCCAACGGAAATTTACCCGATTCAATAACTTTCAATGCCTCTGCTCTGGCATTCTCCAAATCTCCTTTTGTCCAGTAAACCCTGGCCAGCAGAGCCGTAGCAGCATAATAATTGAAGTGTATCTGCCTCCCTTTCAAAAACGATTGTTTAACATCGGAATCCAGGGGACGGGG
This sequence comes from Bacteroidia bacterium, assembly GCA_009929175.1. GTDB lineage: Bacteria > Bacteroidota > Bacteroidia > Bacteroidales > UBA932 > Bact-08. Next base: position 4,596 of record SABC01000047.1, read on the forward strand.
AAACTTAACATACTCTTTATCTGCTTCAAGCAGAGTTTGTGCTTTCTTAAGATCGGCAATCAATTTATCGTACACCTCCGAAACCGTAGAAAAAGGGGTGTGTTTAAAACTATACTCCGTTACATAAGGAATACCCCTTTGGGCTCCACCACTTTGAACATGTGGGGCAAACGACCTGACCAAATCAAACAAAAGCATAGCCCTCACACCATAGGCCTCTCCAATATAAAGGTCGAGCAGAGGAAATGTACCCGGCTCTTTTGCCTCCAGGTTTTCAATTATGTTATTTGCATGACCCACAACCTGGTATGCCTTAGACCACATATCATTCAAAATTGGCATAGCATCATTGTAGTTGTACCTGGAAAGAGGGTGTCTTGAGGTAAACTGCCCGCTTACCTGCATGTTTTGTGACAGGGCCTCAAAAACGCCCCAGTTAAAATACTCACCATAAAGGGCTGTGGATTTCAGTTCGCCGTAAACACCCCAAAGAGCATCTTCGCACCCTTGCCTGTCCGAAAACATATCGGAATTAACTACCTCTGCCTTTGGATTTACATCCAAAAACTTATCACACGAGAGTAAAAGTGTGCTTGCTATTATTATTGTAAATATTTTTTTCATACCGTTTAAGATTAAAAAGTTGGACTGATTGTAAAGGAGAATCCCCGTGCAAAAGGATAGAAGATCCCTCTCTCTTGCTTAACAGTCGAAAAGCGCACGATATCGTTCATTGACAAGCTTACGTTGAGCCTTTTACATTTGAATTTGTTCAAAAACCGGCTGTCAAACTCATAGCCCAAAGTGATGCTGGATATTGACAAAAAGTTCTCTTTTTCTACAAACCTGGAAGTATGGTAATTATTTATAGTTCCCGAGCTGTTTGGCACCAATGTCAAATAGTCTACGATATCCCCGGGCTTTTTCCACCTGTCGGTCAGAGCCCTTTTGTCGGAGTTGTACATGGGGTTGATTTGCTCTATCCTCTGTGCTCTGGTACTGTTGTAAATATAACCTCCTGCAGAGTACATCATATTAATATTGAAGGAGAACCCTTTATAGGTAACGAAAGAGGAGAGCGAACCCCTGAGGGTTGGATTTGCATCCCCAACAGCCATCTTGTCGGCTGGATTATAGGTAAATGTATATTCCCCGTTTTTACCGATGAAAATCTCCCGTCCGGTTGCAGGATCAATACCTGCAGAGCGAACCGTATAGATCATCGAAGTTGACTCTCCCTCAATGTACATGCTGATTGGCGATGTACCGGAAATTGAGGCATTTATATCGTTTTGGGATTTGAGGGCATTACCTATCTTGATCAGTTTGTTGACGTTGTGTGCAGCCGTTGCGTTCACGCGAACCATCCAGTCGTCATTCCTGAACACAATCCCCGACAAAACCACATCGAACCCTTTGTTTGTCTGCTCACCTACGTTGTTGTTCACTGTAGAGACTCCCGATGATGGCGGCATGGAAATAGGAACAATCATATCAACTGTCCTGTAGTTATACCAGTCAAAATTGACATCGAACCTTCCTTTTAGGAACGATGAAGAAAGACCCACGTTCGTTGCCTGAGTGGTTTGCCATTTGAGGTCGGGGTTGCCCATTGTTATAGGACTTGCTCCCAATCCAAATTTGTTAACCAAGTTAGAAGCATATCTAAACGTAGTAATTGCCTGGTAAGATGCAAAGTTGATACTTCCGGTGTGTCCGTAACTGGCCCTTAGTCTTAGTATATCAAAGAATTCCAGGTTTTTTAGCCACTCCTCACGGTGCATGTTCCAACCAACTCCAAGACTCCAAAAAGGAGCGTAGCGGTTTTCGGTTCCGAACTTGGACGATCCCGAAAGTCTGTATGAGCCATCGGCAAAATACCTGTTCTTGTAAGTTGCATTAAAAGAAGAGGTCAATGCTGCTGTTGCACTCTCCGAACTTTCGCCATACGGACTGCTGCCCTCTGCATATCCCGATGCAAATGTAGGATCTGTCAAACGATCGTTGAAAAACCCTGTAGCAGAGAAAGTATAGGGAAGTGACTGAGATTCCCTTACCTCACCCCCTAGGTTCAATGTAATCACAGAGCCCATTCCATCCAGGTCTTTGCTGTAATTGACAGTACTTCTTACCAGGTAACTGGTGTTCTCCCCGGAGCTTATTGAATAGGAGCCTTTTTTGGATGGATCCAAAACGTATAGGAAGTTGTTGGACAAAGGCGAAACATATTGGTCCTGCCTGGAATCAGTGGAATTCAAAGAACCAAATCCCGTGATGAACAGACCAGGCATGATGTTCCACCTTAAATTAAGGGATGCATTCAAGTCTTTGCTTTTCGTTTTGGAAAATGAAGAGAGTGATGCTTCAAAAAGAGGATTTACCAAACCATCATTCAAGTTGGCCCTAAGCTCTCCTGACTCATCATAAGGAGCTTCATACGGGTTGGCGTTTACGTAATTCCTGAATGATCCGTATTTGGAAGCATTGGTACTGTTTTGGGAGTAATCGGTCCTCAGGGTTGCTATAAACTTGGATTTATAATTGTAAGACAAGAAGTACCCGATACCCATGTTGTTACGGTAATCGTCCTTCATTACCCCGTTATTCTTGAGGTAATTCATGGAAACCCTGTAGCTCAGCCCTGACCCCTCACCAGATACATTGACACTATGGTTATGTGAAAATGCGTTGCGCAGTGGTTTTGACATCCAGTCGGTATCGATCCCGCTGTTTACTCTTGCAAGTTTCTCTGCATACTCTAAGTATTTGTCTCCGGTAAGATCGACGTATAATCCCGACAATCTTTCAAATTCCAGTTTCTCGGCAGCATTCATCATATTATAGTCCGAAATATCGGGGAAATCGAATTTGCTTGTCAAATTGTAAGAAATCCTTACCTGTTTTTGAGAAGACATTTTCCTGTTAACAAGAATTACCCCGTTTGCAGCCTGCTCTCCGTACAACGCAGTGGCCGAAGCATCCTTCAATACTGTAACAGATTCAATGTCAAAAATATTCATATCATACAAAGCCCTCAAAGAAGACTCAACTCCGTCAATTACAATAAGTGGCGAGTTCACTCCTACTTGGTTCGAAGTATTCAGGGATGTTGTTCCCCTCAGGATAATCTCAGGAATTGCGTTTGGGTTGGAACCCTGGTTATTGTTTGGGGCAATGGAGATCGAAGGCTCAAGTATGGAGAGTGCGTTGATTACATTTGTTGTTGAGATTGCCCTCAACTGGTCTCCTTCCAATGTCTTGGCAGCACCGGTAAAAGTACTCTTATCCCTCTCAAAATACCCGGTAACAACAGCATTTTCTATGAAGTTCATGCTCTCCTGCAAAACGACCACAGCAGGTATGTTTTCCACATTATATTCTTTTGATTCATAGCTGATACAAGAAAAAGCAATTGTTGAATTATGAGGAATGTTACCGGAAACAATCTTGAACTTACCATTTTCATCTGTATAGGCTCCTGTTGTAGTGCCTTTTACGTAAACCGAAGCACCTACAATGGGGTTTTTATCCTGGTCAACGACAACCCCTTCAATGACATTTTTCTGCTGCGAATTCCTGTCCGATATTCGTTTTATAATAACGGTCGTCCCTTCAATCTCATACCCGATACCAGAATTTGTCTCTGTCAGGATTTTCTTGAGCACATTTTCGAAGTCAGCATTCCTGAATTCACATGTGATGTTGGTCAATCCTTTGACATCATCGGAATTGAAGATGAATTGATAATTTGTCTGAACCCTTAAGATCTCAACAATTTGTGAAAAGTTTGCATTTTTCACATCAAATGTCACTTTTGGTTGTGTTGACTGGGCACTTATGTACCCTGACGTAACGAATAACATTGCAACAAAAATGAAAAGCAGCCTTTTACACTTTTGCAAACAGAATGTATTTCGCCTGTTCTTTGTGAAGTTTAATAACATAATTTATGATTTTGGTTTGTTTAGTAGATTACAATTGATTTATTCTTGTACATATAATTGATTTTGCCTGTTTTGTTGATCTGGTAAATAATCTCTTCGAAACCTGTTGTCCTGTTAAAGTACAGGTAGAACCTCTCTTTTTTAAGTTCTTCATTTTCGAACACTACGTTTACATCGTACCAACGGGACAACTCCTTGATAATATATTCCAAAGTCTCATTCCTGAATACAAACTCCCCGTTTTTCCAGCTTGTAACACTCATGATATCCGCTTCCCGAATATTGACTTGCCCGGTAATATTGTCTACAACACAACTTTCGCCGGGATTAACCATTGTTGTAGTACCGTTGTGGATCAGCTCAATGCTACCGCTGATCAATGTCGATTGGGACATATCTCCTTCATAGGTCCTGACGTTAAACTCGGTACCAAGCACCTTGATTTGGGTGCTTTCATTCAAATGAACAATAAATGGTTTGTCGGGATTGTGAGCAACCTGGAAATAAGCCTCCCCCGAAACATGGACAACCCTTTCATTTCCGGAAAACTTAAGCGGGAACTGCATTTTGGTTTCGGAATTCAGCCAAACCCTGGTACCCTCTTCGAGGTTTATCTGATACTCTGCATACTTTGGTACTACAATCTCATTCAGTTTGTAAAGCTCTTCCGATGCCCTGTCTTTCACATCGATTACCAATGTTGCCTTTTTGCTGGCGGGCTCTTTCACAACGGAAATATTCCGAAGGTTTTTTTCATCGGCTCCAAGCTCCACCACACTTTCCCCCGCTAACGCCAAGGTTGCCCTCTCCTCTCCTGGTTTGAAGTGGGGAAGGTTGTCATTGAATCTTTGAAATGGATTTAATACTGTCAGTACAGTTATAAGCAACACCAGCGCAGCTGCAACAGAGGAATATTTGAAAATTACAGTTCTCCTCCTCCTAACAGGATTCACCTTGTTCCAGGCACGTTGGGTATCGTCGTAAGAAATAAACAGTTCCTCCTCCTTTGAGTAGAATTCGAAAGCCTCTTTCAAGAACCTTTTACGATGCTCATCTTCTTTTGCCCAATCGGCAATTTGCTTTTTCTCTTTATCATCAGCCTTGCCATTGATCAGCCTGATAATTTGGTCCCATCCGATTTCCATAATTGTTGCCTTTAATAATAAGACAACAATAATCAAAATTAGGGTACATCAGAAATTAAAAAAAGCAAATAAAACTCGAAAGGGAAATTTTCACGGAAATATTTGTACGCTCTTTTGATATGCGTATGGACAGTATGTTCCGAAATACCAAGCTCTTGGGCAATATCCTTGTAAGACATAGAGTGTATAACCCTTTTTTCAAGGATTTCCCTTTGCATGGAAGACAAACCCGACATACACTTCCTCACCTTCTCGATTATCTCACTGTTGTCTTCGTATGAAAGGGTATTGGAATGGATTATGGACTCAACCAGTTTATTGCTGTTCTTATCCACAACATTAAGATGTTTAAAGTAGTTGTGGCACCCATTTTTCACACTCTTGAACAGATACTTCTTGATATCCGTCTCACTTGGCAACGTAGGAGCAATGTTCCATAAAGTGATAAAACAATCTTGTACAATATCCTCAGCTTTGGACCTGTTCATCACAAAATTACTTGCATACAGGACCAACCTCTCATAATGACTTTTAAAAACAAATTCGAATGCATAAACACTCCTGTTCCTCAGCCCATTAATCAAATCAACAGTATATTGCTCAAAACTTTCCAAAAAAAACCTCCCAAACAAAAGTAACAAAAAAACCCTGCAAAGTTGCATCCCTCAGATAAATTAACAACTTGCAGAGTTTGTGACACTTGCGGCTTTTCGCTGATTATCAGCTCAATATGTCTGACCTAACAATCCTCCCTCAGATAATTACAACCCTTTGATATGTTTCTGCAGAGATTCCCATACAGCCTGTGGGGTTAAAACCACAGTTGTCGTACGGCTAAAGCGTGCAATATTAACACCTTGCAAATTCCCGGCAGAGTCAAATACAGGACCTCCGCACTCATCAGGACGGATATCTGCATCATGTGTAAAAATCCTGTTAAACCCATCCCTTCGGTCACTCTTACCTCCCGGGAAAAGCTCTGCAGTATGCCTCGCGTTAGGTATTCTTGTCAGTTTGATTGTAGTAACAAAAGCGCTGTCGGCACGTACACACTCTACATTTATGGAATCACCCGGGTCATATTTGAACAACTCTCTTCCGAAATCCTGCAATTGATTTACCGGCAATCCGTTTACACCAACTATCAAATCCCCAACCATAAGCCTCACTGAGTCTGCCGGGCTTTTGGGGTGAACCATATTGATTGTCACTTTACCACCAGACATTTGAGCCGAGGCTCCAAAATATCCCGAGCTGAAAAATTTTGGAAGAGAAAACTTCGTACTGCTCAATACGCTCACTTTTCTTCCTCCGGGAAGTGGAGATATCAGAAATGTCCCCAGGTCTTTTAACTTGAAAGTATCGGAAGAATTAAAAAAGTCCTCTTTTCCAAGGCCTTCTCCAATCTTCTTTTTAACCTGTAAATAAACTAGGTCCAAATCATTATCCCTGCCAATTACAGTAGCCGGATAAGACTTCCCTTTGAAAACAACCTTGATTTGGTCACCTAGTTCTGAACTTTTACCTATCACCAAATTTTTTGAGTCCATGGAAACCAAAGTCCCAGTAGATTTCATCTGCACCCCTTTTTTATTACCGGTCAATTCTATTGCACTCGAAGACAACCTCTCTTCCAGCTCACCCAAAGAAAAGCCGGGTTTTTCAAGCGCATCAATCGAAACCAATGCAGAGGCCAATGTATCGGTACCGATTTCGTCTGTGATTTCGGGATATGTTTTGTATAACTTGGGAATATTCAAGGCTGTCCAATACTTCCGATACACATCGACTGGTATTTCGAAGTTTTCATCTACATATACTCCACACTGGCTATGAATCCCTACAACCCTGCCAAGGTTGTCAAACATTGGACCACCGGAGTCTCCCGGTTCCATCACGCATGTAGAATGGATGAATCCGTTTTTATTCAATTCATCTACAACCCTCCCGAATCTCAACGAAGGATATAACCTGTTAAGATAAGTCTGATACGAAATTCCTACACCCGGCACATTTTTTTGGAGACTATAAGACCATCCCATTTGCGCAACCGGCCAATTACCACCGCCGTTGATCTTGATCATACCCAAATCATAAACAACACCATTATCTATGAAGTCCATCTTACCCAACGACATACCTATCACCTCCCGTCCATCCGGGAACCTGACCTTATAAGTTTTTCCTGGCTGGATCCCATGAGCAACAGTAAGAATATGACCCTCTTTTGTTACTACCACACCACTGAACTGAGCACTGTTTTGAACTCTTTTGACAGTATCATAGCCCCAGATCCTGACACTTGCCCAATATCCCTCTTGGACCACCTCCTTGATTGTCTTCTCCATCACCAACGACATATTGTCTTGTGCTCTAACCTCTTTGAGAGATATTAGGGTAAGCACAAAAAGGGAAAAATTTTTAAAAAAAATAAAATTCATATGTTTGATTTTAAAATTTGCAGTTGATGTTGGACAAATCAGAAGCCTATAAGTTTAATCCAAACATCACATATTTTTCATTTCAAACAAAATCACCTTATTTTTGCACAATTAGATATCTACAAATAAAACACACTCTAAATTGCTGAATATCATGCCATATGCCCCATCCTCTGCCTTTGCAGACACCAAACCCCACTATCCAATCCTGGACGGCTTCCGTGGTGTCGCAGCATTGACAGTCGTATGGTTTCACATTTTTGAAGCCTTTGCAACCAGTCACCTGGATCAAATAATCAACCACGGCTACCTGGCAGTGGACTTCTTCTTTATCTTGTCTGGATTTGTAATCGGGTATGCCTACGACGATCGTTGGGGAAAAATGAGTGTGAAAGAGTTTTTCAAACGCAGGATCATCCGCCTCCAACCATTGGTTGTAATAGGTGCACTCATTGGAGCAGCAGTGTTTTACACACAGGGATGCTCCGTTTGGGATGTCTCCAAAATCTCTTTGGCAACCTTGCTGATGGCAACTATCATGAACGCTCTGATGATTCCGGCAACAACCGGTGCAGAGATACGAGGTGTGGGAGAAATGTACCCGTTGAACGGCCCCACCTGGTCACTCTTTTTTGAATATATTGGCAATATCCTCTACGCACTTTTCATCCGCAAACTCGCCACCAGACCCCTGGCAGCACTAGTAGTCATTGCCGGCATCGGCCTCACTGCCTTTGCAATATGGGGCCCATATGGCGACCTCTGCGTAGGCTACTCCCTGACCGGCGATAACTTCCTTGGAGGCTCTCTCCGCCTGCTCTTCTCTTTCTCGGCAGGTCTGCTAATGTCAAGGGTTTTCAAACCAGGCAGAGTAAAAGGAGCCTTTTGGATTGGAAGCATCGTACTGATAGCCATATCGGCAATCCCGCGTATAGGTGGCAGTGAAAACATGTGGATGAACGGCCTTTACGACAGTCTGAGCGTAATTGTAATTTTCCCTCTTTTGGTATACATAGGCGCATCCGGGAAAATATATGGCAACTTCACTACCAGCCTCTGCAAATTCCTTGGAGATATCTCGTACCCACTATACATGGTGCACTACCCCTTCATTTACCTGTATTTCGCATGGGTAAAAAACGAAAACCTAAACTTTGCAGAGTCACTCCCCGGCGCACTCGCCCTCTTCTTTGGCTCCATCGTACTCGCCTACACCACTCTAAAACTTTACGACAACCCCCTCCGCAAGAAACTCACCGCCACATTCATCCCTCGGATAAATTAACAACTTGCAGAGATTTAGCGCATTGCGGCTTTAGGGTGATTTCCAGGAGGTTGCACAAATATTTTCCATATCACAAGAGAGCAAGCTTCATGGCAGGTTATTCCGGGGCAGAGGTTATCCCAAGCACCGAGCCGGCTGCCGGCCCAACTAAGAGCCAGGCAGCCATTGACTGGAGATAACCTCGATGTGCCGGCAAATAACCTGCATTACAAGAAGTTGTGAAATTATCCGAGGGGTCAATCCTGCAAGTGACTGGAAATGATCGGGAAGCTGCAAGCCTCTGCAAAGCAACAAGTTGTTAATTTATCCGAGGGATGCGGGCTTTGTTTTTTGTGGTCCCGGTGGGGCTCGAACCCACGACCCCAACATTAAGAGTGTCGTGCTCTACCAACTGAGCTACAGAACCGATTTCTCGAGGTGCAAATCTATGAAAAAAAAGAGTACATTTACAAAATTAAAAGCAAAACTTAAATCCAACCAGAGTTATTTTTCGCCAAAATGAAACTCTACATAAAAAACATGGTGTGCATCCGCTGCAAGATGATTGTGGCAGAGGAGTTTGAAAATCTCGGCATCGATTATTTGTCCATAGAGCTGGGGCTTGTAGAAACTCCAAATCCTCTGAGCGACATTCAACTTGCACAGCTGGATAAGGCGCTCAACAAATCGGGACTTGAGTTGATGGACAACAAAAAGAGTATTTTAATCGAAAAAATAAAACATGTTGTTATAGAAGTCGTACACTATTCCGAATCCAGGCTCAAGACAAACTTGTCCGACCACATAAGCAATAAACTTGGTTACGACTATACATCCTGCATTCCCGAATACTCATAACGAGGCGATGGCATCAGGTGCCAATACATCCATGTCCTTGAATATCTGTCTTTGCTTTTGTAGTATCTCTACCACTGTGAGGGATTTGCCTGGTTCGTTGAAGCACTCGATTAGGTCTACCTCGTCAAGCAGTCCTTGAATGGTGAATTGATTGAAAAGATTTTTTTCGC
>SABC01000048.1 GCA_009929175.1 Bacteroidia bacterium
TTTTGGTCACTTTTTGGGTAACTATGCTTGTAAAGTATGAATACTTGCCCCCATTGACCATGTAAGGAATTGTATAGTCGTCATATTCACCCTCCAGGTCGGCATAAAAGAAATGCTCCTTGTCTATACGGCTCTCGCTGTACAATTTGCCATCTTTGTCGTAGAAGCCCCCATTCTCATCCATGCATTCGGTACCGGTAATCCTTATCCCCGGATAATTTTCACTTGTATACCCGGTTTCATGAAGCTGCATCTCCCTTCTGTCCCAAATCACAATATTGGCCCGAGGTATACCTGCCTCCTCCAACTGTTTTATCACGCTTTTTGTAACGGCATGGGAAGTGGTCAGCAGACGACCGGCAACAGGATTCACTTTAAGCCCGACCACATCCTTTGGCGACACAAAAAGCCGCCAGGCTTTCTTAAGACTCTTTTCCCCGGTAAGTGCAAGCATGGAATCCTTGAGCATGTTGTAGATAACATCCTGGTCATGGGCTCCCTGTTCGTTTACAGATCTCTTGTCCACAGCTTTCACAACCTTCCCCGGGAAGAGTCCGGGCATGGAACCCTTGGTGCGCGGGGTTTTGGACGCGTCGGCAATATTGGTGCCGATTTCCTGGGAACCTCCGTACATCAAGGAGTTATCGGCTGCTTTGAGCACCGGGGCAGCCGCATAGCTTACGCCTGCTGCAGCAGCCACTTTAAAAAAATCCCGTCTTTTCATTGCTATAGTGAGTTTAAATACTCCACTCAGTACCCTCTTTGGTATCCTTTACAACAACACCAAGTTTGGCAAGGTTATCCCTTATTGCATCACTTTTGGCAAAATCCTTTTGTGCTTTGGCCTCTTTTCTCATCTCCAGCAACATCTCCATGACACCCTTCAAAACATCACTATTATCTCCTGCAGCACTCTCATCTGTCAAACCCAGCACCTCCTTTACGATAACGTCAAAAAGCAACCGAAGTTGCACAACATCTCCTTTGGTAAGGGAGATTTTCCCATCTTTAGACGAATTGACGAGCCTGACTGCATCAAAAAGATGGGCGATTGCAATCGGAGTGTTCATGTCATCGCAAAGTGCCTCATAAACCCCGGATAAAAGTGCAGAGACCTCTGCAGAGGCCTCTCCCTCCGTCGCTTTTAGGCTTGACACATCCTTTGCCGCCATCATCATCCTGCGGTAACCCTTCTCGGCAGCAATCAAAGCCTCATTGCTAAAGTCGAGTGTGCTGCGATAGTGTGCCTGCAAAATGAAAAACCTGATGGTCATGGGAGAATATGCCTGTTCCAGGATCTTGTGGCTGCCTGTAAAGAGCTCTTCCAGGGTAATGAAATTGCCCAGTGATTTGCCCATTTTTTGCCCGTTGATGGTAATCATGTTGTTATGCATCCAGTAGCGCACTCCACCCTCACCTCTCGATGCGGTATTTTGGGCAAGCTCGCATTCATGGTGCGGGAACAGCAGGTCCATCCCCCCTCCGTGGATGTCAAAACTCTCTCCAAGATACTTTGCACTCATTGCAGAACACTCAAGGTGCCAACCGGGGAAACCTTCGCTCCAGGGCGAGGGCCATCTCATTATATGTTCGGGTGATGCCTTTTTCCAAAGGGCAAAGTCAAACGGAGAACGTTTGTCCTGCTGCCCTTCCAGCTCTCGGGAATTGCTGATCATATCGTCCAGCGACCTGCCGGAGAGCCTGCCGTAAGGGTACTTTTGGTTGTAGCACTCAACGTCAAAGTATACCGAACCGTTGCTCTCATATGCAAAACCCTTGTCCAGTATGGAATGTACCAGCGAAATCTGCTCGATTATATGACCACTGGCCCTTGGCTCTATACTGGGTGGCAGTGTGTTGAGCAACTTCATGGCTTCATGGTAACGGATTGTGTAGTGTTGTACCACCTCCATAGGCTCCAGCTGTTCCAGCCTTGCTTTTTTTGCAATCTTATCCTCCCCCTCGTCCGAATCACTCTCCATATGCCCCACATCGGTAATATTCCGCACATACCTCACCTTGTAACCCAAATGCCGGAACAACCTCACCAGCACATCATAGGTTATGCCCGGACGGGCATGGCCCAGGTGGGCGTCACCATAAACTGTAGGCCCGCAAACATAGAGGCCAACCATTCCGGGAGTTATTGTTTCGAAATTCTCCTTCTTTCGGGAGAGGGTGTTGTAAAGTAGTATTTCTCTTTCCATATATGACAAACCGGTAAGGGAAGGAAAATATCCCTTCCTGTATTATCCACCAAAAATAGATAATATTTTCTATTCAGACGAATTATCTTCCAGTTTTATACTAAAGGCCAATATCTCATATGTCTGTCTTTCAGTTCCTGTTTTTGTGACATACTGCACTGGTTTTAACCTCCCGGTTACAAACAGGCAGCTTCCTTTTTTGATCTTGCCAAAATCAGGCATGTTCTTCCCTGCCCAGGCGACAATATTATGCCAAACCGTCTCCTCCACCAGCTCACCCTTGCGATTTTTGTAACTTTCGTTGGTTGCCAAAGATAGCCTCATTACCATACCACCCTCATCAAAGGTGTTTATCCTGGGGTCGAAACCCACATTTCCCCTTAGTTCCACTTTGTTTAACGACCTTTCCATAATAAATCATTTAAAATTGTACATGACAAAGCAAAAGAACTTTTTTTTGAGAGAACTTTGATAAGGGAAAAATTATATTTAAAATGCAATAAATCAACAATAGATAAAGAAAAAAAACTTAAATTACGATAATTTGATTTTGAATTAAATTATTACATACATTTGAATCCTGATTTATAACCAAATAAACAACATAACACCCTTATCACCAAGTATATGAAAAAATTAATCCCAATTTCGGTAATCCTTGTTACCCTTTTCACACTCGTATCATGTGTAGAAAGTTCACAAAAATACAAGGATCTGCAGTCCAGGCTGGATTCCCTCTCCGTAGTGAAGGACTCTACAAGTGCCCAGCTGGAAGATGTTTTTGCCACCCTCAACGAGGTTGAGAACGGGCTCAGGAGCATCCGGGAGGCCGAGAACATCATAGCCCTGCAATCCCAAAACAACGGGGAGCTCACAGTTACCACCCGCGAGCAGATGAAGCAGGATGTTGCAGCCATAGGAGAAGCCATAGCCGCTTACAAGGCACAGGTTGCCAAGCTCCGTAACGACAACCGCATCCAGTCTGCCCAGTTCAGGAAAAGGCTCGATGCCATGACTGCCGAGCTGGAGCAAAAATCGGTACTCATTGTCGACCTTCAAAAACAGCTCGAAGAGAAAGACACTCAGCTCAGGATCAAGTCCCAGCAAATAGCCACATTGGACCAGACAGTTTCCAACCTAAGGGGCGACGTTGCTTCCCTTTCACAGGAAAAAGAGCTGCACAAAGAGACAATCGCTACACAGGACCAGCTTATCAACACTGCATTTTACATTGCCGGCTCCAAAGATGAACTAATCAATGCAAAGGTGCTTTCCAAAGGAGGCCTTTTCCGGTCGGCACGAATCTCATACGAAGCCGAGCAATCTGCTTTTGTAAAGATTGATATCCGTAAAGTCAATGAGATAAACCTGAATGCCGCCAAGGCAAAGATCCTCTCCATCCACCCTACAGGAACCTATACTATGGAGACCGATGCCAACGGTATGCAGGTACTCAAGATCTCATCTCCGCAATCGTTCTGGGAGCAAACAAAATACCTTGTAATACAGGTAATGTAACCCTCCCTCCAAAACAAACTGCATTAACCGGACTACCGGCAGTGAACCAACTGTCGGTAATCCGGTTAAATAATAGCCAACCAGACTAAATCAAACAATACAAAAATGAAGATAACTTTTGGAACGGCACTTGCCGTACTGGCACTATTAATGTTTAACTCATGCATCAACAACATGACCGACAATCCATTACTTACACAATCCCCCAACCCGCACCAAGCACCACAGTTCGATAAAATCGGCAGTGAACATTACAAACCCGCATTTGAACAGGCAATAGCCATTGGCAAAGCCCAGATTGATTCAATTGTAAACAACCCTGCGGAGCCCGATTTTGACAACACAATACTTAAGCTGGAACTTGCAGGCAAGGAGCTTGGCAATGTCTCCACAATCTTTTTCAACATCAACTCGGCCAATACAAATGACACAATCCAGCAAATTGCCCTGGAGGTATCCCCGATGCTCTCCGAGTACAGCAACGACATAATCCTCAACCAAAAGCTCTTCCAAAGGGTTAAACAGGTATACGAAAACCGTATGCAGTCGGGGCTCAATGCAGAGCAACTGCGCCTTACAGAGGAGACCTACCGTGGATTTGCAAGGAATGGTGCAAACCTGGAGGGTGAGGCCAGGGATCAGTTCCGCGAAATCAACAAAGAGCTGTCACGTCTCTCCTTACAGTTTGGACAAAACGTACTGGCTGCCACAAACAAGTATTTCCTCCATGTTACCGACTCTGCACAACTTGCAGGATTGCCGCCTTTTGTGGTTGATGCTGCTGCCTCAGAGGCCAAAGAGCGCACTCTGGAAGGATGGGTATTCACCCTGCAGGCCCCAAGCTACGGCCCATTCATGCAATACAGCGACAATCGCACCTTACGGGAAAAGATGTGGCGTGCCTACAACGGCAAATCCCTCAATGATGAGTACGACAACCGGGAAAATATAAAATCCATCGTTACCTTGCGCCGGCAAAAGGCAGCACTGCTCGGCTATCCCACACATGCCGCATATGTATTGGAAGAGAATATGGCCAAAGATGCAGCTACCGTCAACACCTTCCTTGGCGATTTGCTGGCCAAAACCCTCCCCTATGCAAAAAAAGAGGTGCAGGAAATCCAGGAATACTCAGCCGGCAAAGGAAACAATGACCCCCTGATGCCATGGGACTTCAACTACTGGTCCGAGAAGTACAAGAACGAAAAATATGCATTCAACGATGAATTGCTAAAACCATACTTCCGTCTCGAAAACGTGGAGAAGGCAATTTTTTCACTCGCAGACACCCTCTTTGGCCTGCAATTCACACCCAACCCATCAATTCCCGTTTACCACCCCGATGTCAAGGTGTACGAGGTTACCGAAAAGGGAGGCAGGTTCCTCTCCCTGTTATACGTGGATTACTTTCCAAGGGCATCCAAAAGGGGCGGTGCCTGGATGACATCATACCGCGAACAGCATATAGTGGACGGAGTTGAGAAAAGACCATTTGTTTCTCTGGTCCTCAACTTCACAAAACCCACCCAAACATCCCCTTCACTACTTACATTCTACGAAGTGACAACCCTGCTCCATGAATTTGGGCATGCACTTCACGGAATGCTTGCAGAGGGAAGCTACTCTACCCTCACAGGTACAAACGTGGTAAGGGACTTTGTTGAGCTGCCTTCGCAAATCATGGAAAACTGGGCTACCGAAAAAGAGTTCCTTAAATCCTTTGCCACCCACTACCAGACAGGCGAGGCTATCCCCGACGAGCTTATAGACAAGATTGTCAATGCCCGCAACTACCTTGGCGGATATCAAAACGTAAGGCAACTCTCATTTGGGATCAACGATATGGCATGGCACAACCTCCAGGACCCTTCAATCGTGCAGGATGTGGTCAAATTCGAGACCGAAGCCATCAAGCCGGCCCAAGTACTTCCAACCGTTGACTCAGTGGCAATTTCGCCCTCATTCAGCCACATTTTCGCAGGTGGTTACTCTGCCGGCTATTATAGCTACAAATGGGCAGAGGTATTGGAGGCCGATGCTTTCTCACTCTTCAAGGAGAAGGGCATATTCAACCGTGAGGTTGCACAATCCTTCAAAGAGAACATACTCTCCAAAGGCAACCTGCAAGATGCAGCAGAGCTGTACCGCAACTTCCGTGGACGCGACCCGCGCCCCGATGCACTTTTGGAAAAATTCGGAATGAAATAACAAACCGTCATTTTCCTGACAAAATCATAATCTCACGAGTAATATTACAAAAAGAGGCTACCCTTAAGGCAGCCTCTTTTTATTCATCAAAACCAAGGTTAGTCAATCACCAACTCGTCTATCAGATTGGATGCACCGGCATATTTTTCAATAACCCACAGCACATATCTGATATCGACCGAAACCGATTTGCAGTAACCCTCTACAAAAAAAACATCGCCGGCCATCGACTCACGGTTGCCGTCAAATGCCAGGCCAATCAATTGGCCCTTTCCATTCATGACCGCACTGCCCGAGTTGCCACCGGTAATATCGTTGTCACTCATAAAGTTAACATATAGCACTCCATCTCTGCCCCAACGGCCCCAATCCTTAGCCTGCAGTGCAGCTTTTAACCTGTCACTTATCCGGAACTCATAATTGGATGTATCTTCCTTTTCCAGGATACCCGCTGTGGTAGTAAGGTAGTTGTATTTGACGGCATCTCGCGGTACTATACCTCCGACCTCTCCAAAAGTGAGCCTCATGGTAGAGTTGGCATCGGGGTAAACACTTAAGCCCATCTCATTTTGCATCTCATACATGGCCTTTGTGTAGGCAGTCCTTTGGGACGACAACGAAATGCCCGACTCATCCTCTATTTTGCTCAGGTTTTGGTTGTATTCCCGGATCGAGATAGTATTGACAACCTCGACAACAGGGTCGTTGAGGATATCTGCAACACTCCGTTTTTGGGAGAAAAATTCCTCCAGACGTTTCCTGTCGGTTATCACGCTGTTGTCATAGACATAATCGGCAATTGCAGCTGTATTGCCATCGAAACGTTCCAGCAAAGCTTTGAAGGAAGGATAGTAATAGCTGTCGGGAACCTTCTCTGTGAAATAACCCAGCATCACCTTAAAGAGCTCCCTGTCGGCTGCAACATCTGCCGATGCGAAAAGATCCATTGCTATGTCATAAAACTCCTTAGCGCGCGGGTAAGAGAGGTCAAAACTATCCAGCTTTTCCCTTTCCAAAAACCGTGTCACACCCAAAAAACGCTGTCCTATACCTACAAACTCGGCTCCCCTTACCATGGATTCCTGGAAATAACCTTTATGGCTTTCGGCATCGGCTTTGAGGCTGTATCCCTTTTGCAGGTTTTCCAGCACCTTGCCATATTTCTCCACTCTTTGGGGGTTGGCAGCAATCCACTTGGAGAGCACAGCTTCGCGCTCCTCTATCTTCCCTATCACATCGAACCTTTCTATGCAAAGGTTTTCCCACTTTGCATAATCGGTATAATTACTGATCCCAAAGTATTTGTCGGCATATTTGAGACGAATCTCGTCGGAACTGTCCATGTATTTCTTCCACACCTCCAGCTTGGCCCTGCGGACCGAACTGATCATGGGATTGAGAACCTCAAACTTCTCCCTTATCTCAAACGAAGAGCTGTACCTGTTGGTCCTGCCGGGGTAGCCCAGGATCATCGTGAAATCATCCTCAGCAACGCCCTTGGAAGAGACTGTCAAAAACCTGCGGGGTTTGAGCGGTACATTAGAGGCAGAGTATTCGGCAGGCTTGCCGTCCACAGAGGTGTATACCCTATAGATTGCAAAGTCTCCTTTATGCTGCGGCCAGCCCCAGTTGTCGGTCTCTCCGCCGAATGCCCCTATGTATACGGGAGGAGCCCCCGCCAGGCGCACATCGGCAAACGTTTCGTAAAAGTAGAGGAAGTATTTTGAGCCCCTCCACTCCGACGAAAGTGATTTTTCGTAAGGATTCGATTTGTACCTCTCTTCTACCACCGAAGAGACTTTGTTCATGAAAAACAGTCCCCTTGGACCGGCAGCATCAAGGCTGTCAATTACGTGCTTAACCAAATCCGAAACATCGGCAATACCACGCAAAAAGGTTACGGTTTTGCCTTTGATGGGAATCTCCTGCTCCATGTCCATTGCCCAAAAACCCTTTTCCAGGTAGTTGTTGTCGGCAGTACTCAGTGCGTGTATGTCGCCATAAGCGCAGTGGTGGTTTGTGATCATGAGCCCCATGTCGGAGATGATGCTCCCGCTGCAACTGCCGCCGTCAATGGCGACAATTGCATCGGAAAGGGCAATGGACTCCGGGTTGTAAATCTCCCCGGGTTTAAGTTCTAGTCCTTTGCTCTTCATGAGCTCATAAAGTTGTTTATCTATCTTGTTGAGCAGCCACATTCCCTCATCGGCATGGGCCTTGGGCAGGAATAGTGTGACTACAAGTGCCAGTAAAAAAAATCTTTTTGTCATAACTAAAAGTTCATTCCAAGTGAAAGGGAAATCACGCCCCTTGTTCCAAGGTCACCTGCATCATAATGTTTGTAGGCAGCACCAACATACAAAGCACGTCCCTTTTGGGAGTCCATGATCCTTGTATATCGGGCTCCAATCCCTGCAGATATGATTTCGGCTGTATTGTAGTTGAAATCGGTATAAAGCAAGTTGGTGTTTTGCCTTAACGAACCCACCGTTATGGGGTTTTTCACGTCCAGCGCATCTCCTTTACCTGTGGAGTAGCTTCCGTTAAGGTCCAGGTTGAACAAAGAGTTGTCACCTATCTCAAAATCCTTGTTCACCCGCAGGTATGCATTGTCCACTGTTATCTCCTGTTGGTATTGGGCAGGATATAACCTGTAATCCTTTTCCACGATTTGCCTGTTTACACCGGCAGCCAGTATCCACGAACACTTCCATTCACCATCCCTGATAAAGGTCTTGTATTCGGCACCGTATTTTTGGTAGTTGGTCATATAGCGGAGCACCTTCCCGTACTCGAAATACCTATAGTTGTTCAGTTCTTCGGGAATCTGCTCATAGCTGTTTACTACATAGTACGAAGCATTTTCGTCACTCAGGAATGAGAGTGAAAGGATATGGTCGGCACCGTTGCCTTTGTACTGGAAACGCCCGTCATACTTGTACTTGAGTATATCGGTGTAGGCATACCGTTTGGAGTAAGAGTCCCCGTCATAGTCATTCTCATGGCCCAAATCTACCGAAAACTCGTTGAATATACATAAATTACCTGTCCTGTACTGGGCCTGGAACGAACCTCCGAAGATATCCTTGTGGTAAATCCTGTCCAGTATTGTGGTAGAGGCAAGTCCTGTCTCGGTAAAGAAAAACAGACCCTCCATGTAATAGATCTTTTTACCTGTCTCGTCGCCTATGAACGAATACTCTACCTTTTCTGCATCCCTCTTATAAAAGAGATTCATACCCAAGGAGATGGCACCACTCCTAAAGGAGATGCCGGGAGAGACATTCATCATGGAGAGAGTGTTGGCATTACGTCCGTCGGTCCGTTTTGCCATTGTGGAGGTGTTGTAGTCAAAAGCTGCCCCTATAGCAAACAGGTCGTTGAGTTCGTATCCAACTTTTCCATTGAGTATATACGACTCCCTCAGCACTTTGCCGGGGATTGAATCCACTATCGGGTTCAATGTGGCATTAGGGTAAACCGTACCATTCCAGGTCATGTTTTGGTTAATACCGTAATCGTAATTGAACGATCCGTAAAAAAAGACCTTGCCAACCTTGTTGTAGGACCTGGTGACAATCCCAAAGTTGGAGTAACTCTCGGGAGTGTTGAAGTTGCGGTAATCCCCGCTTTCGTTACTGAAATAGCCTGCAAGTGTGGCAAAGTTTTGTGCCTTATTGTAAACCAGTCCGGCACCGTTCCCCGACACTAGCCAGGGGGTCCTGGTCTCGACTTTCTCAAAAGTATAGTGTTTTTTATGCGAGGCGTGCTGGGAGAACAAAAGACCCGGCAGCATACACATTGCAATAACACCAGAAATATATGTTAATTTATTTTTCATGCCTGTAATATTACTTGTTTAACAATGATGCTGTTGGTCTCACCTCAAAATCATTTGAGGAGTTGTTGGTATCCTGGTAAACGATACGGCCTCCGGCCTTTGCTGTAGCTGCCTCGTCAATCTTGCGGTGTATACTGTAACCTTGTCCGTTACCCGGGGTCATTGCAAAACCGTTGTCAATCTCGGGACGCAACCTTTTGGAGTCGGTCACGCTGCGGAAACACTCAACTCCGTCAATTACCAGCTCTTTGTCAATCATCAGCACATCGGTGTTACGGTTGTTGGGGGTGTTAGGGTGCAGCGTATAGGTATCCTGTATGAATTGTGCCGCAGATTTTCCACCCATTCTGTAAATGAACAGAGCAGGGCTAAGTGTGGAAAGCACGAACGAGGTTGCAGATCCCATCTTCCAATAGCAGTCCACAGTGTTTACCCCGGCTTCGGGAGCAGAGTGCCTACTGGTAAGGATTGGGTCATACATAGCCCAGTACCCCGGTTTGCCAAGGTTCACCGAAGATGTTACAGAAGCTTTGTGGTTGATTGCATTCAGCGAAACAACCGCCTCCTCTCCGGGTTGCAACGGGTATTGGGTACCGTTGCCCGGGAAGAGCCATCCAAAGGTGATGTTGGGAACCGAATCCCTGAGCTCCGAAGTCCCGGGCTTAACCCAGTCCGAAAGCCTTCCGTTGGTAGGAGCATTGTATGGGTGAGCCACTCCTATACAAAGTGAGTCCAGGTAGGCAACCCTGTCCGAATTGTTGTAAAGCAATATATATTGGTCTTTGGAATAGGATTTTGAAGTTGCAGGGTCAAGGCAACCACCATAATAGAACTCCTTTATAATTATTTGACCGGTTTTGGAGACGTTCATAGGCAATGTAGCATCCAGCACGTTGGGATCATTGGGTGTAACCCTCATCCTTTCGGTAGTGCCGTTGAAAATATATACAGACTGGTCTTCCAGGATTTCGGTAAACTCCGACACTGCTATATAGGAACCGAATGCAACTCTTATACTGGCAAGACCCTGTGCATCGGTAACTCCCGAAAACTGCAATCCGGTGTTGGGGTCCCTGAGTAACACACTGCGCCCCGCAGGGGAAAAAACGTACCCCTGGGGTATGGTAACCCTCACATTGATAAGGGCACTCACCTTTCCTTCGGAAAAATCTTCCAGTTTGCTGTCTTTTAAGCAAGCAGAGAGCATGAAAGTGAGAAGCAAAAATATTGACAATTTGATAGTTTTCATCTTTTCCTAAAGTTTTAAAGAGTGATTTTCAATTCGGCACCAAAGTAAATAAGAGTGTTTTTGGTTGCAGGCGAAGCATTTGGCCTTGCCTTATTAACCATCCTTGGCCTCGAGTTGGTAAAGTTGTTTGCATAGAAAGAGAGTGAGGCAACATTCCCAAGCTCTTTGGTCAAACGGATGTTTGCCATGAAATATGGCTTGTAGCCGGTTGTCAGAAAGTAAAAACTGTTGTTGGAAGACTCCCTCAGGAAGTTAAGACGACGTTTGAGGTCATTGTCGGTGGTTGTATGGAAATCGGAGAACGGTCTTACAACACCATCCTTGTCCACGTAAGATACGGGGTCCCTGTAAAGGGTAAAGAGGTTGTTTTTATTGTTGTAGTCGCCGTATACCGGATTTCCGTCGGCATCTTCGGAATAGATATTTCCATCGTCATACAGGTACCAGTTGTTCTCCATCCATATGCACTGTGTAGTGAAGGTTATCACCATCCTTATGGAAGGTATCCTGGTCACCAGGTTGATGTTGGTGGAGAGCCTTTCGCGCCCGGCACCAATATTTATCGCTGCATCATCCTTGAAGATTGCCAGGTATGGCAACCTTTGCTTTGGGTCGATGGGGTCGGCATTGATCCGGTTTATGTAGACATCTCCGGGAGATGTATTCTCGGTACGGATATAGGCTCCGTTCACTATCACCGAAGTATTGATCGGGTTGATTGTCCCGAAATCAAAGTCATACTCTATACCCCATTTATCGGTACGCCCCCTGTTGTCGGGTCTTTTGTAGGCTTTGAACTCATTAACAGTTGTAAAGCCCAGCTCTTCGTACACCCCTTGAGTGTTCCTCACCCATATCTTTCCGTTCTCATACTTTGGAGCAGCATTCACATCGCTCACCGTATTGTAGTAATTCACGGTATAAGCCTCATACGAGGCATTGGGCATGAACCCGTCCCTGACCTGTTCGTTAAAGTAAGTGATGTTTGCCTCTATTCCTGCGATGTTCAAATCAACACCTAACTCCGTATTGTAGGATTTATTGGGTTTGAGATTGTAAGGGAGCTTGTTGTCGGTAATCATGGATTGTATCAGTGCCAATTGCTCCCCTGTAGTGCTGTTGCGGTATTGGAACAGGGCAAAGTCTTCGTAGTTGGGATCGGGATAAAGCAAACCCAGAGAAGGCAGCTTTTGCATTATACCCCAACCACCCCTAAAGGCCAGCTCCCTTATAAAGCCGTCCCTGCGGGGAGCAATGGCTGTGAACTTGATGTTGGTACGCGGGTCAATGGTAGGGTCGTAATCATAACCTTGTATGATCATTTTGTTTAACCTTGCACCAACCATTATGTCTATAGAACTTTTCTTGTTGCCAATGGGGATAGATACCTTTTCCTCGGCAAAAAGGCTGATATCGGTCATGGCAGGAATATCCTTGTAGCTCCTCTCCCGGAAGTATTGCGGGGCAGCCTCGGTATAATACTCGCCCCGGCCATTGTTGCCCTTAGTGTTGTACTCAATCCCGAGCAACGACTTCAACAGGGTACCTCCTATGTTTTTATTGAGGTTTGCAGAGATCTTTGCGTTTAGGTACATCGGAATCTCCTCTATATGCTGGTTACGGCGGTCCAGGGTGTTAGTAAAATACCCAAGGGCTGTCCCCTCGATCATCGTACTGGTTGTAGGCAGAGGCAACTGGTTGGTAACTATAAGCTTGTTATAGTCCGACTTGCCATAGGATCCCGAAATATTATAGTTGATCCCGGTTATCCAAGGTTTGTTAAGCTGCCAGTTACCATACAGTGACAGGGTAAAATTATTGTTGCGGGATTTTATGAAATCTTCCTTGGAAACATCGGGGTCGTTGGTAATGCTGTTCCCGGTAACGTATCCGCTGAACCTTGCATTGAACCTCAACGGTTTGTTGTTTAGGTCAAATACATTGGAATAGGTAAGTCCCAAAGTGGTACGGTCAAAGATATCCACCGGAGAGATCCAGTCCTTGAAGGAGCGGGCATAATCGACATCCACGTTGAGGTTACCATTATTGGGCCCGAGTGAAAATCCTTTTCCAAAAGAGACCGCCTTTGTGCGTGGGTCCGATTTGACCCTGATTTCATAGGGTGTACGACCTGCTTTGGTGGTAACTATGATTGCCCCCGAAGTAACATCTCCGTACTCTGCCGACAAAACCCCCTTCAAGACCTCAACCGACTCGATGTTGTCGGTGGATACCGAACGGAAGTCAATGAGGTCCTGGCTATAACCGGTTACAACATCCCCAAAGTTCATATAGCCCTGGGCATCGCCGGAGACCTTGGAGCCATTCACCAAAAGACCTACCCCGCGGGCGTTGATTGCGTCTGTGGCACTGACCGACCTGATGGTTATCACATTCTTGCTTGTCAGGTCGGGGTTTTTGATAACGGTTCCGGGCATCAGCTGCATAACATCGGCCAAGCTGGTTGCCTGCAGGTGTTCTATGGCTCTTTTGTCTACACGGGAAGATGAGTTCATGCTGCTACCGGCTTTTGCGGTAACAACCACATCTTTCAACGTGAGGTTCTCTTCCAGAAGTTGGATTTTGAATCCTGCCACATTTTTTTCCAGGGTAACGGGCAGGGTAAATTTTTGGTAGCCTAAGGATGTAGCCTCCAATGTATAGCTTCCGGGGATTATCCCCTTGATGGTAAAGTTTCCCTTTTCGTTGGAGAAACCCCACAGGTTAAGCTCTTTGATCAATACATGGGCGTAGGCAACAGGCTCTCCCGAATCACGGAGTACAACCGTTCCATCCAGTGTTACCCTCTCCTGTGCACTTGCAAAGGAGATTTTTGGTATTATCCATACGGACAATAACAACAAAACCAATAATTTTTTCACAGTCAGGTTTGTTAGGGTTAGTAATTAAAAAGTATCTTGTGTATAATAAATATCTTAAACCGGCTATCAATCTTGCACAGCTCCGACCTCACCCGAACGTCATGATTTTGCAAATATACAAAAAATCCTTATTGGCATTGCTTTTCGGAGGTTTTTTAAGTCCTTACGGATGTTAAGTCCCAACGCACAGACCATCAAAAGGAAAATATATAACATTTTCAATTATTTCCAGGAAAAAATTTATGTTTAACATCAAATTTCCTTTTATTGGTGCGATTCTTAACATTTTTACTATTTTTGCGTAGGATTTCAACATAGATCCTGTCCAACATGTATGTCAGAGAAGAGTTCTAACATTTTATAACATAAATCAAAACAAATGAAAAACTTTAGAAAAAACTGGTTGCGCCACTTAATACAGTGGGGAACAATCATAGCGATTGTCATATTCCTGACCAAGG
>SABC01000049.1 GCA_009929175.1 Bacteroidia bacterium
GGTTATCTCCAGTCAATAGCTGCCCGGCTCTGCATTGGGCCGGCAGCCGGCTCGGTGCCTGGGATAACCTCTGCACCGGAATAACCTGCCAGGGAGGCAGCACCCACAGTTTTGATCCCTCAGATAAATTAACATACTGCTAAAAATGAGCGTGTTTCACTAATGGCCTGATTATATGAGAGTTGTTAATTTATCCGAGGGATGCATCCCGGCCCCCTTGGCGGTGCCCTGACCCCCGGGCAGAGGGAGCCGCCATGGGCTCTGCAACCGCCTGGAAATGAACGGAAAACCGCAAGGCACAGAGCCTCTGCAAGTTGTTAATTTATCCGAGGGATGCATCCAGCCACCGGGCAGAGGGAGCCGACAGCGGCGGGTTTAAGCACAAAAAGAGCCGCTAAGCGGCTCTTTTTGTGTAAGTTGTTAATTTATCCGAGGGATGGTCTAGAAGAATTTGTAACGGTTGTCCTTCACGTTGGCCATTTTCTCCAGGATTGTGGGGAGTCTTTGGATTTGGAAGGCGAATTTTTCGGCCTGGGTTTTCTTGGCATCGTCTTCGGTAAAGAAGGCGCCTGTGTCACGTGATGTTACATTGAACACATATACACCAACGCTTCCGGCAAATGGACCTGTAAGCTGGTTAACCTCGGCTCCGGCTACCGCACCGACGAATTTTGGATCAAAAGATCTTGAACCGGGAGCACCAAAAGAGACACCAGACTGTGTACTTATTGTGGTTCCCAACTTCTCGGCAACCTCATCCAGCGAAGTAAGCCCGGCGATCTGCTCTTTTACTGCAGCTGCCATCTTTTCATTGGCCTTTTCCCTGCGCAATAATGAGGCAATGTCTTTTTCCAATACCTCCACGGCAGGAATACCGGCCTCTCTGACATCGGTAAGGGCAACGATAAAGAAATACTTGTTGTCCAAAGATATGATCTGTGAAACATCGCCCTTTTCGGCTTCATAGGCCCATCTTGTAATCTCACGGGCGTTGTTGTAGTTTGCTATACCCCTTGCACCAGGAGCAATGTTGAATACAGGAATGGGATAAAGACTCATCTCTTTTGTAACCTCGTTGAACTTATCGAGTTTGCCCATTGACTTGGATGCAACATCGTTGGCTTTCGAGTAATATTCCTGGAAAGTCTCTTTGCCGGCTACGGCGGCTTTCTCCAATACTGCAACCTGAACTTTGTTTACAGGACGAGTCCTCTCTTTTACACGAACTATGTGAGTACCAAACTGTGATTGCAGTTTGAACGGTTTGCCCGGAGCGGCCACAAAACAAGTGTCAAAACCGGGAATTGTGCTGGCCTGTGTCATCCATCCGATATCGCCAGCATTCTCGGCCCCGGGGTTATTGTCTGCAGAGTTTTCGGCGGCAAGTACAGAAAAATCAGCCCCTTTGCTCAAAAGATTCATAAGACTGTCAACTACAACATTGGCAGCAGCCAAGTCGGGGTTTTGAATCATGATATGCTGCACAAAAACCGAGTCTGGTAATTGTTTCACATCACTGATCCTTGCAGCTTTAAAGGTGTTCTCCTCCTTGAAAGGTTCGAGGACATCTCCGGGTTTTGCAGCAAAAGCAAAGCTGTCAAGTACTGCAGATTGCGACAACAATTCTCCCTTTTTGTAGTAGTAGGTATCCAGAGGCTTATCCGAACTGCGGGCAAGGAAATTCCTAAGGTTGGCAGCACTCCTGAACTCAGGCATAAGGTTGTCAATCTCCCTCTGGGCAACGCTGATATCTTCCATGGAAGGTACAACCTCGAACACTACGTACTCAATGTTCCTGCCGGCAGGCTGTTCAAAATTATGCTTGTTCTTGTTGTAAAAATCTCTAACCTCCTGCTTTGTTACAGTGATTGTGGTATCCTCGGCAAAACCAAAAGGCTGCATCACGAAAGAAACCTCCGAAGTGATATTGTTCTCTTCAATTGTCCTTCTCAACTGTACAGGATTCTCAATATTGCTTTTTGAGAGAAGGTTCACATACTTGCCCACCATTTGGTCAACAAACATGTTCTTTTCCAGGTATTCCCAATAGGCCCTGAGGTTACCTGACTCATCTCCCGGGATAGCCCTGATAAAATTCACAAGCAAATTTTTGTCAAATGTGCCGTTTTCTCCCATGAAAATTTGTTCACGGGCCAAAACCTGGGAAATTTCAGAACCCTGGCTCAAGTCAAACAGCTCCTCTTCCCCGACTGCAATCCCGGCCTTTTCTATTGCCGGTAAAACTACATTTTCGCTTAGCAGATCTTGCCAGGCACTCTGGTTTATCATCTCCGAAGCCTGCTCGTCAACGGAAGCCGAGCCCGAAATTAACTGATGAATACGGTTGAAATAATCAACCTTTTTTTGAAAATCCTGATAGGATATAGCCTTTCCGTCCATCTCCCCTACATCATATTTGTTGGAAAATACGGAAACAGCCGATTGCAATGTGTCTGCGTCTACAATAAATGAAAGGAGTGCCAACCCAATGATTACCGTGATAAAGACACCCATTTTGACGCGGATCTTCTCGAGAACTGCCATTTGTTATTATTTTAAAAGGTTTATTTTCTTGTAAGGCGCGAAGATAGTAAAATTTTATTTATGGTATACCTATTCTTCCACAATTCGGAGAGCAACGTTCTCTACACGGTTTGAGTGAGTTTTTAGTATAGAAAACTCAAAATTACCGTAGCTGAGGGTTTCTCCCTGGGCAGGTATGTTTTCGTTGAACCAGGTAATGAATCCTCCCAAAGTTTCGTAGTCATCACTCTCTGGTATATCCAGGTCGTAACTTTTATTCAGATATTTGATTTCCAACCTTCCGGAGAAAATAAATTCGGTATCGGAAATTTGCCTTTCGGCCAACTCCTCCTTATCCAGCTCATCCGAGATTTCTCCAAATATCTCCTCAATAAGGTCCTCTAAGGTAACAATACCGGCAGTCCCTCCGTACTCATCGTTTACAACCGCAATGGAACGCTTGTTTTTGATCAACAGGGAGAGGAGCTCCTGAGCCTCCATCTCTTCCGTAACGTAGTCTATATTGCGAATTATCCCCGAAATTGGGTGCCCCCCTGCAAAAAGATCCTTGGAGTGGACATACCCCACAATCTTATCAATACTCCCGTTGTAGACCAGTATCCTCGAATACTTACTCTCGGCAAACTGTGCCAGCAACTCCTCATTGGAGATATCCTGTGAAACCGCACAAATCTCGGTCCTGGGAATCATACACTCCCTCACCTTCACCTCCGAAAAGTTAAGGGCATTTTGCAGTATCGTGATTTCGCTGCTCTCCTCCTTTTCGGGCTGATGGGGAACATCGGGAAGTTTTCCGGTGAAGGGAGAGAATAAGCGATGCACACCCTTTGCAACAAAAACAAAATAGCTAAGCACAAAAAGAGGATTTACCGATGCCAGGTAAGAGGGCAACAGTTTTGCCAGCAACAACACCAAAATCAGGGCAACTGCAAGGCCGGTGAAAAAGCCGGGGAAAATCAAGGCACAAGTTACCCCAAAAACCACCAACAGTATGTTAAAGGCAGACCTGAGCGAGAGAGTCAGTTCCCCGTCATGCTCCAGCAACTCTTCCATTACAAGGGCATACTTTTTTTCCTGCTTTTTATCTACCTCGTAACGGATCCTGCTATAACCTTCGAATGCCTTTTCCAGCGCTGTAAGCAGAGCCAAAAGCAAAAGTGAGACAACTGCAATGATTGCCAGATAGGGAGATACATGTAAAATTGTTTCCATGGTATGGTGTTTACAATCTCGGCTTCCTGAGCCGGGGTCCTATGAAATTTGCGGTATCAATATAGGAAATTTCGGCGGAATCCCTGCTAATAATTGCATAACTGTCAAAAGGTCTTTTTATTACAGCATTGCGGGCCATATCGTCGGACTCCATACCATAGCCCTGCATAAACATTTCGGGTGTAGTGAGTTTCACAAAAGTGTGAGTATAAATCCTCTGGGTAAGCCGGTTCCAGTAAAGGGTATCGGTCTCGATTTGCTCTCCTTTTATGTAATTATTAATCACAACATTGCCATAGGCTTCCCATATTTCCTCCTTCTCCTTGACAATATTCTTTGCATAATCGGCCCTTATCTTTGTTTCCATTAGCCCCTCGGGATTATAGCCCCTCAGCACAATCCCTTGCGGAAACACATCGTACGGAACCTCGGCATTGGGAAACCGCTCCATTTTAGGTGCATCCACCCTGTAATCGGTCAAACCGCCGGAAAACTGGAAGACTGTCATTCCTTCCACAATCTGTGCCGGCAAGTCATCTACCTGCGATAAATCGGAACGCGGTATATCCTCTTTACAAGAAAAAAGAAGAGTAGCAATCACAATTGTGACTGCTACCTTCCTGGAATCCATTCCTCTTAAAGAGAATATCTTCATAATGCTATTTTCTGGTTCTCACTGTGGTTGTAGCCCTCATACCACCGCATGTTACGGTGTAGGAAGCTCCGTCAATCACATCGAACATAAAGGCCTCTTCCTGTGCAGGGAAGTATTGGCTGTAGCTGGAGATGTAATTGTTTGCCTCATTTGCAATGGAGGGATCGGCATTACGGGCACGGATAAGGAAATCCACGGCTACCCAATATTTGGCACGAGCCTCAATATCATTTGACCCTGAACATCTCATGGACCCCCATGCAAGGCCTGTTATCAGGTTAGCCCTGCCAGACACTGATGCATCTTTGTCCATTGCCTGCCTGGATGTTTCAATGGCCTTTGCGAAATTCTCCCTTTGCAAATATATGTTTGCCAGATTAATGAGCATGTTGGCATCTTCCATGTCATTGGACTGTTCGCTGGCGATTGCCTGCTCCAACATCTTGATTGCGTTGTCCTGATCTCCCTTTGCAGCATATAGCAGGTAAAGGTTTCTGATATACACATAGTTGGTAGGATCGGAGTTATACAAAATCTCGACTGTCTCAAGGAAGAGAGGTTCTGTGGTACAACCGGCACTGCTCAACAAGCTCACGATAGTGGTCGCAAGGTCCTTGTCGGTAGGATTTGCCCTGAAGCGCGGGGTAAAGAGCTCCACTATGTTTTCACAGTTGGCTACACCACTTGCAACAAAAAGATTGTCCAAATCATTTTTCGCTTTGTTCCCGTCGGGATTGTTTGCAGCAATCTGGTGCTCGGCAATCACAGAAAGCTTGCTGTAAAGCTCAAAAACCTGCTCGGCACTGACTTTTTGTGCTGAATACAAGTTTGTCATTTTTTGCATTGCAATAACAAGCAATGACGGGTCGGTGTTGTCTCCCGAAATCTCCATCGCCTTTTCAATTGCTTTGAGGATCTTTTCGTCTTCATTACCCAGGTACTCCATCATATCATAAACCCTGAACATCGAAGCCGAGGCTGCATATTTGGGAAAATGCTCAACCCTCAGGTCATACATAAGCAGCACGGAGTCGATCAACGAGTTCTTCAATGCTGCGTTATCTTTGTTTTGTTCAATAAAGTACTTGAAAATCCGTATACCGTCGGTGTAGATGCTTTGTCTCACACCGGGAGGGCATGTACGGAAAGCTTCTCTCCACAAAGGCGCAGCGTCACGGAAGTTGTCCTGTTTGATATAGTCTGTGTAAAACGATACGCTGCGCTGGCACTCAACGCTGGCATTTGCCAGTCCCTGCGAAAAAGCAGGTATTGACATCAAGGCTAGAATTCCAGTTAAGAATAAATTGCGTAATTTTTTCATGATTGAATGATTATTGTTCCTAATATTTAGTCATATCTGTATTTGATAAACCAGAGATCGTGAAGGGAGAAACTCAAGTTGAACATTACATAACGTTCCCTCACGAGATTGTTTTTTAACGAGCCCCTTTGGCCCATATCTACCGAAATACCTACACCGTTGTACAAACGCAACAGTGGAAGTGTTGCCCCCAGTGTAACCCCCATGGAGTTTACCTGCCTACCGTTGAGTTTCATGTAGGTTTGGTCATAGTACAGACCACCACGGTAGGTAATTCTCTTTGAATAATATCTTATATCGTACCTGTTTGGTATGTATTCGAAGCCAAGTTTGAAGGAGTTGCTTACCGAGGTTGAAAAGTCAACGCCCGGAGTAGCGGCAAAGCCGGCATTGGTCCAGTCTTGCCTTGTATAGTCGGCTCCTACAAGCCATTTATCCTTCTTCCTGATCGAAAAACCAATCCCCAGTTCCGACGGAATCTCCATCATTGCACTCTCTGTTTTGTTGCTGTAGATGGTATCCCTGATCCCGTTCACATTGGTGGCGTAGGCATACCTGGTATAATCCCCCGAAAGAGACCTGCCCATCAGCCAGGTTGCCCCGGCGGTAAAGGAGAGACCGTCCTCGAAATTCTTTTTGTACTGGATACCGAATTTTGCAGCCAAAGAGCTGATCACATAATCGGACCCGGTGTTTATCGTGCGGTAAGTGGCATCGGAATTGAACAAAATATCGGAACGGCGGTCAATGGTTCCAAAATAGTAGATACCCTCTGCACCTATGGAAAAGTTCCTGAAAGCAACCATGGATGCTCCCATGAATGCCTTGGTTATGCCCCCGCTGCCAAACCTGCGGTAAGTAATGTCGCCCATCTCGTTGATCACGCCGGGATCGGTCTCCCTCTCTTCAAAACTGTAACCTACCGAACTGTAAGGAGTGACTCCGAGTGAAAAGGCCGATTTTTTGTAAAGCGGGAAACTCATCACAATGTGGTGCATGTTGAACACGTTGTGGGCTGTATTGGCATCGCCTGCCTTGCTGTAAATGTTGTTTTGGTTAACCCCGAAATCGAGCATAAAAGAGAGGGTGTCCCTCTCTGTGAGTGATGCCGGGTTGAGGATGTTAATGAGCCGGTTTTCCCTGAGGCCTATACCGATACCTCCCATGGCCTTGTTATAGGCTGTCCCTGCCCTGTTGATATCGCCTACCCCAAAAATGGAGTAAGGGGTAAAGGTTCCCAAAGCATCTCCGCTTTGCCCAAAAAGCGCGGGAGCGGAAAAAAGCAGCAAAGCTGCCAGGACAAACATTCTATTTCTCTTAAGATTCATAATCTTGTGCAACACGGGCCAAACCCATCAATACTAAATTGTAAACTACAAATATGGAACTTTTCAGTTTTTCTGCAAAATAAATCGCATCCCCTCCTGTGAAAATGTAAATATGATCGGGATACTTATTTATATAACCCTCAACTTCAAAAATCAGACCTAAAACAACTCCGGCCTCCATTGCCTCCTTGGTGGAGGAACCGACCTCAGATACCTCCTGAGGTACTTCCAGCCTTGGAAGAAGTTGTGTATAATCACTTAACGCCTTAAAACGACTCGTGAGGCCGAGCGAAATATTGCCACCCAAAAATTCTCCCCCACCGGATATAAAATCTATTGTAAGGGCTGTACCGAAATCGAAAACAATAACATCCTCGCCCGGGAAAAGGGAGGCTGCCGCAACCGATCCCATTAGCCTGTCGGGACCCAATGTGTGCGGTGTTGAATATTTGTTTACCAAGGGCAGCCTGGACCTGTGGTCCACCACAACCAACGAGCTGCACCTCTCCCTGAGGGGTTCAAAATAACCTGTGTCAAACTTTCTCACAGAGGAGATTGCTATGGTGCCAATATCCCTTTTGCCGGCCAACTCCAGGATAAACTCCAGGACATTGTTGCCGGTGTAACGGGAGGCCTCTTCCAAACGAAGTGCCCGCGCAAAGCACGCTTTGACCGAGGTATTGCCTATATCTACCAGAAGATTTGTCACGGAACGCAAAGTTAGGAAAATTATTGTTTCATCTCTAAAAATATGTTGTATGCCTGTTCCACCGATTTTACATTCTCTACAGTGATATACAGCTTTTCTTTTTGCTCCTTGATCCTAAAGCGTTTATGCTGTTGTTGCAGGAATTTGAGTATTGCGGCAAACTTTGCAGAGCTATAATAGGCCGACAACTGGTTGCTCACAAACCATGCAATCAAAACCCCGTTTTTGATGAATATCTTTTCGAAACCAAGCTCTATGGCCAGCCACCTCAAACGGACAATATAGGTGAGCTGTACGGCTTCGGTGGGCATCGGCCCAAAACGGTCCTCCATGCCCTCAGTGAACTTCTTAAGCTCCTTGTTATCTTTGATGGCATCAAGCTCCTTATAGAGCCTGATCTTCTCGGCAGTAATGGAGACATAGCTGTCGGGTATGAGTATCTCCAGGTCGGTATCGATTGTACAGTCGCTAAGGTACTCTACCTCCCTTCCCTCTTTTTCGTCGGCCTGGTTCATCCCCCTCTCCTCCCGGATCTCGGCAAATGCCTCCCCGAGTATACGCTGGTAGGTCTCAAAGCCCATGTCGGCCACAAAACCGCTCTGCTCCCCGCCCAACAGGTTTCCGGCACCGCGTATGTCCAGGTCCTGCATTGCAATGTTAAAGCCGCTTCCCAGGTCGGAGAAAGTTTCAATTGCCCTTATCCTGCGGCGGGCATCCTCGGCAAGGGAGACCATTGAGGGCACCACCAGGTAACAAAATGCCTTGACATTGGAACGCCCTACCCTGCCCCTCAGCTGGTGCAGGTCGCTAAGCCCAAAGTTTTGGGCCTGGTTGATTATTATGGTGTTGGCATTTGGAATATCTATCCCGTTCTCCACGATTGTAGTGGCAACCATCACGTCATAGTCGCCCATCATGAAATCCAGCACAGTCTTTTCCAAAGCAGAGGGTTCCATCTGCCCGTGGCCTACGCAAGTCTTTGCCTTAGGACACAGCCGCCTTACTATATCCTCAATGGAGCGGATATCTTCCACCCTGTTATGAACAAAAAAGACCTGTCCGCCACGCTCAATCTCATAATTGATTGCATCCCTTATAATCTCTTCGTTGAAGTCTATCACCTCTGTCTGTACCGGCAGCCGGTTGGGCGGAGGAGTATTGATTATGGAGAGATCCCTTGCTCCGAGAAGGGAAAACTGCAAAGTACGCGGAATAGGAGTCGCCGAGAGGGTAAGGGTATCCACATTCAATTTTAGTTGCCTCAGCCTCTCTTTTGCTGCCACACCAAATTTTTGCTCCTCGTCAATAATCAGCAAACCAAGGTCCTTGAACATTATCTCCTTATTGAGCAGCCTGTGGGTCCCTATTATTATGTCGATCTTGCCGGCTGCAAGGTTGTCCGAAATCTCCCTGATCTCCCTTGAGTTCTTAAGGCGGCTGATATAGGATATATTGCACGGGAACTCCCTGAGGCGGGAGGTGAAGGTCTTGTAATGCTGCAATGCCAGTATGGTGGTGGGAACCAGTACAGCTACCTGTTTGCTGTCGGCCACTGCTTTGAAGGCCGCCCTTATGGCCACCTCGGTTTTACCGAAGCCCACATCGCCGCACACCAGCCTGTCCATTGGATAGTCGCGTTCCATATCTTCCTTTATGGCATCGGTAGCCTTGAGCTGGTCGGGCGTATCTTCATATATGAAAGAGGATTCCAGCTCCTTTTGCATGAAAGAATCTGCACTAAAGGCAAAGCCTTTGGAATCCCTCCTCTTGGAATAGAGGTCTATCAGGTCGTTCGCAATATCCTTTACTTTGGATTTTGTCTGGCTTTTTAGTTTTTGCCACGCACCGGTACCCAGTTTGTATACCTTTGGCGGCTGGGCATCCTTGGATTTGTAGCGTGAAATGCGGTGCAACCCGTGGATTGAGACAAAAATCACATCCCCGTCTTTATATATAAGCTTGACTGCCTCCTGTTGCCTGCCGTTGACATTGGTTTTCACAAGCCCCCCGAACTGACCTACCCCGTGGTCTATATGAACAATGTAGTCGCCCATTTCAAACGAATTGAGTTCGTTGAGGGTGAGCCTCTCGCTCTTTTCCACCGTCCTGTGGGGCTTAACCTTGCGGTACCGTTCAAATATCTGGTGGTCGGTATAGAGGCAGAGTTTTGCATTATGGTCTATGAATCCTTCGTGGATGGAGATCTTCTCGGCATCGAAACGGGTATTCCCCACCCCTTCGAGCGAAGAGAATATGGACCTTATACGCTCAGTCTGGGCCTGGTTTTCGCTCAAAATGGAAACATCGTACCCCTCGGAAATCTTTTGGGAAATATCCCTTGCCAAAAGTTCGAAGTTCTTGTTGAACACCGGCTGGGGTACAGTATGGAAGACAATCCTGTCGTTTTTGTCGAACTCCCTTGCCATAGGGGCAAAAAGAAAACTCTTGCGATTTTTGACGGTTTCAATAAAATCCTCTTTGCCAAATACATTTACATTCCCGGCAGAGTGTTCCCCGATGAGTTGGAGCTGTCCGCAAAAATAATCGTAATCGGTTACCCACAGAGTAGCCTCATCGCCTGCATAAGAGAAAATATCCTCGGCATACTCCTCCTCCTTGCTGTAGATATCGGGAAAAATCTCAATACTCTCCACCTCTTCCAGGGAACGTTGCGAATCAATATCAAAAACCTTTATCTTTTCTACTGTATCTCCGAAAAAATCGAGCCTCCACGGGCGGTTATCCGAAAAGGAAAAAAGGTCAATGAGACCGCCTCTCAGCGCAAATTGCCCGGGCTCGGTCACAAAATCCACTCTTTCGAACGAATACTCAAAAAGGGTCTCCTTAATAAAGTCATGGGACAGGGAATCACCGCGTGATATTTTCAAAATTGCAGAGTCCAGGGCCTTCCTGCCTATTATCAACTCCGATACCGAATGTGGATAGGCTGCGAGAACTATGCTTTTATGGGGCGAAGTGCCCTCGGTAAAATTTTTGACCGCATTGATTGCCGCTGTTCTTTGTACTTGGTGCGAAGAGTCTTTGGCTGCATTCCGGAGTGAATGGTTCCTGGAAGAGGGATAAAAGAAAACCCTTTCATTACCAAGTAATTTGTAAAGATCCCCCGAACAATAGACAGCATCTTCACGGTTATTCAAAAGGATAATATGGATTCCCCCGGTAGCTGCTGCCGATATGGCAAACGCTTTTGCCGAAGAGTAAAGACCCTCCAGTATTATTGTATCTTTATGCTTTGCGTTTGAATTGTCAACTAGCTTTTTTACAGCATCTTGCCTGTTAAAACGCTCCTCCGAAACAGTGTAACTCATATTGTGGCTGCAAAGATAGTTTATTAACCACTTTATGTTTATAAATATTGATAAAAAATTTTTTAAATGACACGGTTTTTATTATATGGAAAAGCAATCCTGATATCAAAATTTTAAAGTGCCGTTTTATTGCAATATTATCCATGCTTTTTCAACAACCGGCGTATGTTCAAAACCTAAAATTCCATGTTATTGACAAATGTTGACAACATACCAAAAATCTAAAGTTTATTGATTATTTTACAGTCTTTTAAATAAAAGTATAATTGTTAAAAACAGTGTTAATAACGTCAAATAAATGTTAATTAATGTCAATATCTTTAGTTATAAACATATCAACAAGCTATTATAAAAACAAAAAGATATATAAAAAAATAAAGATATATTTGTAAATATAATAAGTGTTGATTTCTATGGTTAATTTCGATCCCAGACAAGAGAAGGATATTAGAGACAAGGATTTTGAAGGTCAAATCCGCCCGCAGGATTTTTCGCAATTCTCGGGCCAGGATAAAATTATTGAAAATCTCAAGATTTTTGTGAAAGCAGCCAAAATGAGGGGCGAAGCTTTGGACCACGTACTTTTGCATGGCCCTCCCGGTTTGGGTAAAACTACTCTTGCCCACATAGTTGCAAATGAATTAGGGGTAGATCTCAAAATCACTTCGGGGCCGGTACTGGACAAACCCGGCGATTTGGCCGGTTTACTAACCGGGTTGGAAAAGGGTGACGTCCTTTTCATTGACGAAATCCACAGGCTCTCCCCAGTTGTAGAAGAGTACCTTTACTCTGCCATGGAGGATTTTTCAATAGATTTGATGATAGATAAAGGTCCGGGTGCACGTTCGGTCCAAATCTCCCTAAATCCCTTCACTTTGGTAGGTGCAACTACCAGGAGCGGGCTACTCACATCTCCTCTCAGGGCACGCTTTGGTATCCAGTCTCACCTGGAGTATTACGATGCCACTGTATTGGTAGGAATCATAAAAAGGAGCGCGGGTATTTTGGGTATACCGGTAAAGGAGGAGGCTGCCAACGAGATATCTAGGCGCAGCAGGGGAACTCCCCGTATTGCCAATGCTCTTTTACGAAGGGTAAGGGATTTCGCCCAGGTAAAGGGGAATGGTACAATTGACGAGGAGATAACCCTTTACGCCCTGGATGCACTCAATATAGACAAAAGGGGGCTGGACTCCATGGACAACAAGATACTCTCCACAATAATCCATAAGTTCAAAGGGGGGCCTGTAGGTGTAGGAACCATTGCAACTGCTGTGAGCGAAGATACCGGAACAATAGAGGAGGTATATGAACCTTTTCTCATAAAAGAGGGTTTCATACAACGTACTCCCCGAGGCCGCGAAGTTACAGACCTGGCATACAAACACCTGGGTATCATAAAGGAAAAGGTAACCGGCTCATCGCTTTTTTAGTAACAAACAACAATCAATAGAACAATGAAAAAAAATCTTCTGCTTTTAACATTAATGTCATTTTTTCTTTTTTCTGCCACGGAAACAATTGCATGTACCTCTGCAATCTTTACCGGGAAAGTGACAGCCGACGGACGCCCTCTTCTCTGGAAGCACAGGGATACCGGCGAGGACAACAACAGGGTTGAATTTTTCAAAGGAGAAAAGTACAGCTTTACCGGGTTGGTCAATAGCCCCGACAAAGGCGGTATAGTCTGGATAGGAACCAACGAAACCGGTTTTTCCATAATGAATACCGCTTCTTACAACCTCAAGGACGACGACGTAAAGGAGATGGACATGGAGGGAGATCTCATGTACAAAGCGCTTGCAGTATGCAGTTCCCTGGAAGATTTCGAAAAATTCCTCAACAATTTACCCCGTCCCATGAGGGTAGAAGCCAATTTTGGAGTTATCGATGCCAAAGGTGGTGCTGCTTACTACGAAACCAACAATACAGGTTTTGTAAAGGTCGACGCAAATGACCCGGCTATTGCCCCGCAAGGTTATCTTGTTTATACAAATTTTTCATATACAGGAAGGTATAACGAAGGTATGGGTTATATTAGACAGCAAAATGCTCTCGATATAGTTTCACGTGAATCAATGTTTTCACAAATCACCCCACACTGGATTTTTAATAAACTTTCACGTTCCTTTTACCACTCTTTTATGGGTACCGACCTTACATCCCCGGAAAGTTCCCCGGAAAGGTTCACAGGCTGGGTTCTGGACCAGGATTACATTCCACGCAGGTCGTCCACTGCTTCGGTTGCCATACAGGGTGTAAAACCCGGTGAAAATCCCGAAATGACCATAATGTGGACCGTCTTGGGTTACCCTCCCGCCGGAGTAGCTGTACCTGTTTTATTAAAAGCAGGAGCTCCATCGGTTCTGGTAAAAAACACAAGGAGCGACAATGCCCCGGCATGTGATATGGCACTTGCCCTCAAGTACAAGACCTTTTCAAACAAACGGGGCAGCGGGCAGAGGTATATGAACTTCAACCTCATATACAACAGCAACCGTACCGGGTACATGCAGGAGCTGGCTCCGGCAGAGCATTACATAGAAACACTGTTCAAAGAACCAATCGAAAGATGGCGCCGTGACGGCCTCAATGTAAATGAGTTGTTGCAATATTACAAAGATGCCGACGATGCCGTCAGCAGTGCCTACCTCTCCCTCACAGCAGGAAGATAACTCTTCACTTACTTTTGTAAGACCGTTTTTTGTGTCGTTTAAAAAAAAGGGTGACTTTAATTTAGTCGCCCTCTTTTTTTATTTGATATTAACTGTTTACTCTTCAATCCTCAAATCCTGCAAGGAGAGGATGTGTCCGTCGTTTGGTTTTGTAATAACAATCCTTACTTTCTTGACAGGCTTTTCGGGAATCAAAACTGCGGTGTTTAGTTTGAATTCTCTTTTACCGGTATAATTTGTTCCGTCATAGCTATACTCTGCATATCCATCGGTAACACCGTAAAAGCTTATGTTTGGAATTCCGGTCTCGACGGTTATCCTTGAGGCTTTCACAGGATTGTCGAATATGTATGTGAAATGGTCTCCTGCATTGACGCGGGTAGCTGTGCGGAAGTAAGTGTTGTGTTTGTAGTCAGTCACGTTTGATATGGGGAACCTGCTGTTTTCG
>SABC01000009.1 GCA_009929175.1 Bacteroidia bacterium
ACCGGTGCCTTTATGACATCGGGATATTTGAATA
Organism: Bacteroidia bacterium; assembly: GCA_009929175.1. Classification (GTDB taxonomy): domain Bacteria; phylum Bacteroidota; class Bacteroidia; order Bacteroidales; family UBA932; genus Bact-08. The sequence continues at coordinate 35 of SABC01000009.1, forward strand.
TTGCCGACAAAAAGACCAGCAAAACCACGATGCCGAGCATAACGAAGCTGCCCGACCTTACCATCCAGGAAGGGGTCTTGGTGAGGATATCGTTCACTTCATCGGTCCTCACTTCGAATTTACGCTCCTTAGACATACAATTGGTTTTTTACCAGTTCGTAATAAATATTCGCATTGGCCACCAGCTCTTTGTGCGTACCCTGCTCTGCAATCATCCCCTTGTCGAGCACAATTATATTATCTGCATTCTTGACGGTACTAAGGCGGTGCGCAACAACAACAACAGTTTTGCCTTTGAAAAATTGATCGAGGTTTTTCATTATGTCCCTCTCGTTCTTCGCATCAAGAGCATTGGTGGCTTCGTCAAATATTATCAATTGGGGGTCTTTGTAGACCGCCCTTGCTATTAGTATCCTCTGTTTTTGTCCTTGGCTAAGTCCAAGGCCCTCCTGCCCTATCTTGGTGTTGTAGGCCATCGGCAGTGTCTCGACGAACTCCTTGATCTTTGCAATTTCAACGGAATAGAGCAACCTCTCCATATCTATATCCTGGACTCCGGGTGCTATGTTCCTTGCAATTGTGTCCGAAAATATGAACCCGTCCTGCATCACGACACCGCAGTTTGCCCTCCAAGCCCTCATGCTGAGTGAGTTTAATGAGATCTCGCCGTATTTGATTTCGCCTTCGACAGGTTTGTAAAAACCAAGTAACAGTTTTATCAGGGTAGTTTTCCCGCTCCCGCTCATACCGACTATTGCCGTAACCTTCCCGGGCTGAATTACCATGCTTACCTTTTTTACTACCAATGGAGATCCGGCTCCTTCGTAACGGAAAGAGAGCTCTTCCAGCGTCAAAGGTTTGGATGGCGGGATATCGTGGACAAGCTGCTTTCCCGGTTTCTCCTCCTCCTCTTTTTCATGTACTTCGGAGAGCCTCTCAAGGCTTATACGGGCATCCTGGGCTGTGCGGATAAAGCCAACGACATTTGCCAGCGGAGAATTCAGCTGTCCTATTATATACTGTACGGAGAGCATCATACCTAGTGTTAGTTCTCCGTTGATGACCGATCCTGCAGCCAACAGGGTAATGAATATGTTCTTAATCTGGTTTATAAGGGTTGCTCCGGCTTCCTGGTATTGACCTAGTGCAAGTGACTTTATGTTAAGTTTGAAAAGCTTTGCCTGTATATGTTCCCACTCCCATCTTTTTTGATCTTCGCAGCCACTCAGCTTAATCTCTTGCATACCGGTAATAAGCTGTATAACCGAACTTTGATTAGCTGCATTTTGTGTGAAACTACGATTATCCAGCTCTCTCCTTTTTTTCATGAAAAGCAACACCCAAAGGATATACAAAGCAGAGGCGGTAAAGAATACGGTAAAGATCAACAGATTGTAGTAAAGCAATACAGCTCCGAAAATCAGGATATTGACAGTGGAAAAGAGAACCGCAAGTGACGATCCGGTCAAAAAACCCTGTATACGTTTGTGGTCGCCGATCCTTTGCAAAAGGTCTCCTGTCATGCGGCTGTCGAAAAATCCAACCGGCAGTTTCATCAACTTACTCAGGAAATCCGAAATCAGCGAGATATTTATCCTGGTGCCAAGATGCAGTAAGATCCAGCCTCTTATAAAATCGACAGTGGAACTGCTAATCGATAACATCAATTGCGCAACCAAAACCAGCCATATAAACTTGATATCGGCAGTACCGATACCTATGTCCACTACACTCTGGGTTAGGAAAGGAAAAATCAACTGTATCACACTCCCGGCAACCAGACCTGCCCCCAACTGTATAGCAAGTTTTTTATGTGGTTTGAGGTATGAGTATAAAAACTTGAACCCCTTGAAATCGGTTGAATCACCGACAGCTTCGTAAAACTTGTGGGTAGGTTCCAAAAAGAGTGCTATACCTCGTCCTTCGCCACCCGACACTGTACTGAACCACGATTTGCAAAACTCCCCCACCCCAAGGGTAACCTTACCGGTGGCCGGGTCTGCAATATATAACTTTGTACCGGCCCCTTTTCCCTTTACACGGTAGAGTACCACAAAATGGTTTTGGTTCCAGTGCACTATTGCAGGGAGTGTGGCTTTGCAAAGCTCATCAAACGAGAGTCTGGCCCCCAGCGTCCGCAGCCCTATACTTTCGGCAGCTTTGCTGATCCCGAGTAAATTTACACCCAACCTTCCCTTCTCGCACCTCTCCCGGAGATTCTCCATGCTGTAGTGCCTGCCATAATGCATTGCAACCATACGCAGCGCAGCCGGCCCACAGTCCGTGGCATCTATCTGGGCATAATATTTAAAGTTTTTCAATTACAGCCGGTTTTTACAAAGTCAGTAATACCTTGCAAACATAATAAAAAATTATGTTCAAAACAATACATGAAGCTCATTTTGAGCTTTTTATGAGCTTTCTCCCGATTTTTACTGAGGAATCTTTCAGGGTTGGGGATTCTCAGGAACCTCCTCTTCCTTCACTATGATGTACCAAACATTTCCATATTTGTCAGTAATCTCTAATACTCTGTCACCGCCTACTACATTGACCATCTCTTGATCGTTCAGTTTTTCAAATGTTGTTTCCATGGCTCTAAAATTAATTGTTGTTAATTGTTGTTGTTGTTTTGCACTACAAATAAATTAAGAATAATTCGTAGATTTGCACATGAAATGCTCATAGAATGCTCATGATTTGCTCAAAATGCTCAACCGCGCACTAACACTCACCGGAATCGCCATCCTCTTCCTTTTGGGCCTGCAGGCAGTATGGCTCTTTAGACTCATTGAAGATGAGAAGAATAGGTTTTCTGACGAAATCCAGAAAACCCTTGAGGAATCTATGAGGAAAGAGCTGGACTGGAGGCTCAGGAACATAAATAAAGGAAAAAATTTTAGTCTTGTTATTGCAAATAAATCAGCTGAACAGGATTATTCCTCCTCCAAGGATCTTGTAAAGGTGAATATTAAGGAGAATCACGAGCTTTTGACCAAAGTTTCTTTGGAGGAGGCACTACAGGAAATCTATAAAAAAGATTACCCGCTCAACCTGGACACCTTTGCCCTATACTTCACGCAAGCCCTCGACGAGCTTGGAAAACCGGCCTCATTCATCCTTGACTATGTCTCTCCCGACACGCTTGTCTCCTATAACTCCCCCGGGAGCCAAAAAGGGCTATTCCTTTTGAAACCCTCCTTCACAACCGAACTTCCCATAACAGTATCCAAAGACCTTGTGATCAAAGCTGAGGTTTTTTACCCCAAATCGGTTTTCAAAGGAGACCTTTTGGTGATTTTGCTGCTCTCCCTGGCGTTGACAATTTTTATCCTTGTAGCCATTGTCGTACAAACCAGGATGCTGTATAAACAAGTCTCCCTGGCAAAGGTAAAAGAGAATATTACCCATTTCCTCACTCATGAGTTGCGCTCTCCACTCCAATCTTCAATAACTAACCTGGAGGTTGGGGAGATGGCAGATGCACAAAACTCCGGTTATTTCCTTTCCAAAGCCAAGGAGCAACTCTATTTCCTCAACTCATTGATAGAAAACATTTTAAATATCAACAAATTCGAGAAAAGGCAAGCCCCTTTGAGCATGGCTTACTTTGAAACAGAAGAGGCAATTGAGCCCCATTTGGTAAGGCACAATATCAACAACACAAAAAAAGTTACAATTACATCCAGCTGCGACCCCTCCTGTTCTCGTTTTTTTGGAGACAAACTACATATAACCAATGCTATCGGCAATTTAATTGACAATGCGGTCAAATATTCAGGGGATGATGTGGCAATAGATGTCACGGTGAAACCTGCCGGGAAATTTACAGCAATAAGTGTGAAAGACAATGGAATCGGAATTCCCAAAGAGGAACAATACAAAGTTTTTGAAAAATTCTACAGGATAGGAAAACAGGAACACGCCCAAAAAGGAAAAGGTTTTGGTTTGGGACTGACCTACGTTCAATGGGTAACCAAGGCACACAGGGGAAAAGTAGAGCTGATCAGCGAAGCCGGGGTTGGAAGTGAATTTATTCTCTATTTAAAAAACAGTGATCATGGCACAAAAGATTTTACTGGCAGACGATGAGGTAAATTTCGGCTATGCAATGTCCGAATTTTTGAAAATGAGTGGTTATGATGTCACTTTTGTCAACGACGGGAAGAGTGCATACGAAAAATACCAGCAGATCCGCCCCGACCTGATGTTGTTTGACGTCAACATGCCCGAAATCGACGGATTTGAGCTGGCAGGTATAATAAGGGCTACAGACAAAAACACACCCATAATCTTTATCACCTCCATCAGTGATGACAGCAGTGTGGCCAACGGTTTCGAAATCGGATGCAATGACTACCTCAAAAAACCGTTCGGGCTCAAGGAACTCCAGATAAGGGTCCAAAAGTCCCTGCTTATTTCATCCAAAAACTGCGATATCTATACACTTGGCAACCTCACTTACTCTCCCGAGGTAAGGACTCTCTACAAACAGGATGGCTCATCGGTGAGCCTTTCCGAGATGGAAAACAAACTCCTGGAAATGTTGTGCCGCAACTTCAACCAAACCTGCAAGAACACCGATATAGCCCCAAATGTGTGGGGAGACAAAGATGTAGATCCCAAACGGTCTATTGAAACCCTTACATCAAACCTGCGCCGCAAATTAACCGACACAAACCTTGTGATCGAGAGTGTAAGGGGTGTCGGCTACAGGCTTCGCAAAGGTTAACCTATACCAGTCAAACACCCTCCCGTTTCCTATAATTACCTACCCGACAACACCGGCAAGAAAAGCACAATACCGGCAAGGGAAAACAACAACCCACCCATGGTTCCTACAGCAAACGAGAACCAGAATACCTCATTCACACCATCGGTCAGGAACGGGATAAGTCCCAATACAGTGGAAATAATTGTAAGCAGTATGGGAATAATCTTGTGGTTGTAGGCCTTTATATAGAGCTTTTCAATATTTTGGGAAAGTTTACGCTCGGCATTAAACAGATTGAACTGGTTGAGCAGGTATATTCCGGCATTTACAGATATCCCGCTCAACATTATCAGGGCTGCAAAACCTCCCTGGTCAAACCGGAATCCGGAAATGGAAAAGGTGAGGAACAAACCGATAAACGAGAAGGGAATCAAAAGGATGATGGATAATGGCTGAGTAAGTGATTCAAACAATATTGCACATATGAAATAGATCACCGCTATCACTATCAAAAGCAAAAGCACTCCCTGTTTTGCCGGCATATCCCAACCCCACCTCTGCTGACCTGCTTTGAAACCTACAGGCAGAACCTCATTGTTGAGCCTATCCACCTCACGTTCCATCACTCTTCGGGAAAGCTCGAAAGAACCAATGAAATCATATGCGACACTCAGTATATATTGCTGGTTCCTCTTGTATATGTCATTCCCGCTCTTTCTCATATCGATCTTCCCCAACTCCGAAAATTTCACCTTTCTGGCACCAATGTCCAAATATTCGTTTTTGAGGTTCCAGATGTCAAAAGTGTGTTTTTCGTCGGAAACAACCTCTGTTTGTATATACTCCTGTTCATCCAGCTTAACCGAGGCACCCCCCGAAGAGGATAATTTGCGGTTAAGTGCCCCGTAAACATCCCCGGGGTTGATGTTGAGTTGGGCCATCCTTTCCTTGTCAAAGTCTATGAAATACTCGTTACGGCCTCCGCCTCTGCCCCAACCCATCGATCCAGTAACATAGGGTTCCTTTACCCTCTGGTTTTGGAGCAAGGCTTCGGCAGAATTGAGCCCATAGCCGTAGAGCAGGTCATAATTGTAGCCGGTGAGTTCTATCCGGTTGCTTCCTCCGCCCATTGACCCGACGTTGTTGTTGAAGTATTGGTCGTCAATCCCGGAAACCCTCCAGTTTGCACCCCCGAAATCGATAGCTTTGGAAATCACCTCACTTTTCAACATAAGCGGGAATCCGGTGTTCTCAACCTCTTTCAGGAACTTAACCCTGATGGAGGCATTGCTGTAGGAGTAGATGTTTGTGTAAAACATCTCTATTTGAGGGAATTGGGAGAGATAGTTCTCCATGAATTTCACAATCTCGTTCAATTGTGCAATAGTACAACCATCCGGCATGGAGGCATGGATACCAAGTTCGGGTCGGGCAGGATCGCGGTAAAATCCCCCCCCTAACCCGGCCTTCTTTTGGAAAAGCCTCAAAGAGCCTCCCAGCACCGGCTCTGCATACTTTTTTATCTTGTTCTGGTACAGGTTGCTTCCTATTGTTTTGTTGTATATCCTTTGGAACCGGTTTTCCTCTTTTTGGTATTTGGAAGGCAATGTATGCAAGGGCAATCCAAACCCCAAAACCACCAGTACTACAAACACCCATCGATGCCGGCGTCCAAAAAGGATGTATTGCTCGTAGATATTATTGAATTTAACTATATTACGCGCTCTTTTACGGCTTCTGGAACTGCTTACGCTGTTAATCGGGAACTCGTCAATAAGGGCAGGTATCAGAATTAATGCTATAACCATGGAGACCGCAAGGTTGACAATAATCACAGCGGCAAATTCCATTAGCATGTTTTTTTCCTGCTCAGGCATCATGAAAACCACGGTAAGAGCTCCGATTGTAGTCATCAAAGCTGCAAGTATTGCAATGAAGGCCTTCCTGTCCTTGTAATACCCATAATGGGATATCATGATTATGGATGTATCTATGATTATCCCAAGGGAAACAGTAATCCCTGCCAGGGAATATATATGTATCTCCAGATCAAAAAGATAGTAAAAGATAAAAGCAATGAAGATATTTGCCAGTAAAGTAACGGCAATAATTGCCAGATACCTGAGGCTGCGACTCACTACATAAACGAATGCCAGCAAAATGAGCAGGGACAAGATTGTCCTGCGCAATATCTTGTTTATTTCGCTTTTGATTTCGGTTGACTGGTCCTCAACAATGAAAGCGGCAAAATCGGCGGGGAAACGCTTCGAAAGCAGCTCCATCCTGGCCTTCACCTCTTTGACCAGTTCCAGGTTGTTCACACCCTTTTCGGGTATTATATACAGGTTGATGGTATTGAGTCCGTTTATCCTGCTGTAACTCCTGGGCAGCTCCTCCTTAACCTCTACCGAAGCAACATCCCCAAGCCTTATAATCCTGCCATCCACGTTTTTTACAGGTATTGTCTCCAGGTCCAGTGTCCCGGCGTTGCTCCTTACAACAATAGCATTACCATCCTTGTTGCCCAGTATTGTCTCCTTGCCGTTGTTGGCATTGATTGCAGCCGAGATATCCTGGGCTGAGATTCCAAGGTTACCGACATACTCGGTATTGTATCTGACTTCGTAAACATATGAGGTAAACCCGCTGAGCTCAGCACTCCGGAGTCCGGGCACCAGTGACAACTCCTTGACAATGTTGTCTTCGGTATACTCCTTGATCTTAAGGGAAGAGAGTGTTGAGTTGATGGTGTAGACCAAAACAGGCTTCTCACTCTCCTGGGTATACCCCCCTCTGCCCGAAGAGACTGAAGGGAAAGAGACTCCCTGCGGTAACCGGGGATAAATACGCCTGAGCACCGAGGAGAGTTCGAACCTTGCGGCATCTATATCGGTACCCTGTTTGAAGGAGACATTAATAACGCCGGTGTTTTTGGAGGAGGTAGAAGAGATCTCCTTTACCCCTTTGAGCGTCGAGACAACCCCCTCCAGTTTTGAGGTAACCTCAGATTCAATTACCCTTGCAGAGGCCCCGCTCCAGGTAAAGGAGACCGACAGGTTGTATCCCTTTTCGGAAGGCTGGTACTGCAAACTCAGCAGGGGGGCAATACCGGCACCTGCAACAACCAGCACCACAAAAATCAATATTACGGAAAAGGAGGGTAATCTCATCTCTTGATCCATTTATAAATTGCATAGTAAAAAATGGGAATAAAAAAGATACTCACAATTGTTCCCACAATCATACCTCCAATCAGGGCCAACGAAAGCGGATACTGCAGGTCCGACCCCATATCGCCCCTCACCAAAAAAGGAGCTATAGCCAAAATAGTGGTCAAGCTTGTCATGATTATCGGTTTGAGTCTCCTTGCCCCGCCCATCAGTATGGACCTTAGCAGAGAGTATCCCTCTTTGCGCAAACGATTGATTGTGTCTACTTTGAGGATCGAGTCGTTGATTATTATCCCGCACATCACCACTATCCCGATCATGGACATCAGGTTGATTCCCGAACCAAACATCCATAGGAATAAAAAAGCGCCAAAAATATCTATGACCACCTCCGAAAGGATTATAACGGGCTGTATTAGTGACTCGAATTGGGCTGCCAGAATAAAAAAGAGAAGCAAGAGGGCCACACTCAGGATAATTACAAGTTCCTTTATAAGTTCGAGGTTATCAAAGTAGCTCCCGTCGTAAATCACATCAAAATTACCATTTTCCTTTGCAAGCCTGGAAATTACACCCATTACCTCATCAATTTTATTCTCGTCCACTACCAAATTTAATGGATAGTAATCGCCCTCCGATCCCGACACCACACTTTTAAAATCCCTTACCCTGCTCTCAGAGACAAGGACTCTCAAAGGTATCTCAACGGCATCCCTGTTAACTACAGTAAGTGACTGTATGTCCATGGCCAACTCCCTCTCTTCGCCCAGTTTGACAGGTATTGAATAAGTGCCGTGGTTTATTGAAAACAACCGGTTTTCCCTGGCTGCATTCATTACTGAATTATGGATAACGGAATGGTCGACGTTGTAAAGGGAGAGCATTTCGGGTTTTGTCACCAGCATTATCTGCTCCTGCCAAAGTACCGGCTCCAGGTAGAGATAGGGCAGCTCTTCCCTTACCATTTCCAGGAAAAGGTTGAGTTTGTCGGGATCCGGTGGTTTGTTCTCCTTTGACAGGAGCTTGGCAACCAGGTTGTACTCACTGTCCGAAAATATTATGTTGAAGATATTGTCCGACAGGGAGAATGAAAAAGTAGAAGCAGGGTACCTGTTTTGAATCTCTCGTGACACTATGGACTCTATCTGTTCCAGGTCTCCGGGAGTGTTGGCCTGCATATACACCAGAGCTTCCGAAGCTGTCAGGTCCGGAGTATGTGAAAGAATGTACTGCTGAGAAGCAACGTAGGAGGTCCTGTGAGCTAACAAGTTCGAAACGGACTTAACCACCTCCTCCACCCTTCTGTCATTCTCTTCGGGTGTGAGAGAAGCATTCCAGTCTATACGTAGTATTGTATCGTCATGGGTTACAGGCGGGAGTTTGGACTTTTCAATGAATCCATACAGAATGAAAGTGGCAGGTATTACGAGAATCACTACGGCCCATACCAGTTTTTGATGCCGGAACACCCACTTTAGACCATTTTCGTACAATCTTTCGTAATCCAAGGGGTGTATCTTTTCCAGATAACGGTTCTTGACAGGTCCGCCGGTTTTCCTGTAAAATAGGTAATAGTATACCGGAATAACAATTACAGCGACCAGCAATGAGGCAAACAAACCTATCGTAACAGCCATGGCCTGGTCATAAAAAAGAGCTCCTGCTATCCCGCTCAGGAATATAAGGGGTACAAACACTGAGCATGTTGTGAGAACCGAGCTTAGCATTGGGGCAAACACCTCGGCAACCCCTTTTATTACAGACTCTCTCAAGTTCTTGCCCCTCTCCAGCATCTGGGTTATGTTGTCAATGACAATTATGGAGTTGTCCACCATCATACCGATTCCCAGAATCAACCCCGATAAGGATATGATGTTTATGGAAATCCCGGCCACAAAGAAAAACAGCAAAGAGACTATCAGCGAAAGCGGAATTGTTATTGTAACCAGCATCGGTGATCGGAAATCTCCCATGAACAGGAATATGACAAGGCAGGCCAATATGGCCCCTATCAATATATTGTTGCGAAGGTTGGAGATCGAGTAATCCAGTAACTGTGTCTGATCCCTGGTTACCTTGAATTTGACAGAGGGGTACTCCTTTTCAAAAAGTTCCACTGACTCCTCTAAAGATCGGCGCAAATCGGCCATACGGGCATCGGATTGTTTGAGTACAGCCATACTTACCGCAGGCCGGCCGTCGGAACGCACCATCCCCTTGATTGTAGCGGGCTTTTCTGTGACACTTGCCAGCTCCCCGAATTTGTAGACCCTTCCTCCAACGTTGATGTTGATGTTCTCGATGTCTTCCTTTGTCCTGATTTCCGAAATAAACCTTATATCCCACTGGTAGTGTCCATCCTTGATAGATATATTACCCAGGGTCTGGTTGTTGCTGTTGATTGCCGAAACCAGCATCTGCTCAGTTACCCCGATGGCCCTGTTTTTATCGGAATAAGGGGTAATAAGGAATTCGGGCAACAACAAACCACTTACATCTACAAGTGCCACCTCCGGTATCTGTTCGATTCGTTTTGATATCACATCGGAGGCAAAACGGCTCAACTCCATGAATCTCGACAGGTCATCAGACTCGGTGGTCATGTTTATGAAAAACGAGGGGATATCGGTCGCACTGGCCTTAACCACCTTGGGTCTTTCAATTTCCCTGGGTAAGGAAGAGGTTGCTTTGTCTATTTTTTCGTTGACATCAATAAAAATATAGTCAATGTCGGCACCGTGTTCAAATTCGAGCCGTATGACACCGGAGTTGTTGCTGGCTTCGCTGGTCAGGCTTTTAAGAGCCGATAACTGGCGCAACTGGTTTTTAAGCTGTTTGAGAACCGAGTTATCTATCTCCCTTGCCGAGTATCCCGGAGCGTTAACTTGTACCGTTATCCTGGGGATATCCACCTCCGGCATCAATGAGACCGGTAACATCCCTATGGCAACCATGCCCAAAACCACTACGGCAATAATGGACATTGTGACGGCAATCGGTCTGTCGATCAGTTTTCCTGTCATAACATGCTATTTTTTTACCTCCACGTTGGAGCCGTCGGCAAGGTTTAGGTTACCCGATACAATCACCACATCTCCCTCATCCAGCTTTGCATTCTTTTCTTTATTGGCAATCACCGAATGGTATCCGGTATTGGTCATCAAAACCTCTACATAGGTCCACATTGCTTTACCCGTGTTAGGGTCAAGCCTGAACAGCACATCAAAGTTATCCCTCATTACCACAGAGCTTTTTGGAACAACCAACTGGTTTTTTACAATGTTGCGGGCAACCACCTTCACATTCATTCCCTCCATCAGCTTGCCCCTGTTGTTGCTGACTTTGGCCATCACGGTAATCTGCCCCTTTTCGTCTACAACCGGATTAATCTGAGTAACGTTGCCTTCGTAAAAAACATCGGGTTCACTAAAGGAAGCAACCCTTACCTGGCTGCCTTTGCCAAGGAATGAGAGCTCGGACTCCAGCAAAGAAAACTCTACTTCAAAGAAAGAATCATCTATCAAAGTGCAAAAAGGTCCCGACGGGCTCTCGTATTCCCTTGCAGAGACATTTGCAACTTTACCTCCGAAAGGAGCCCTGAGCGATGCATTTGCCAGCTCTTCGACCGACTTTTTGTAGTCGTGAATCACCTGGTTGTATCCGGACTGAATTTTAATAACCCTCAGCATATCCGCCGGTACATTTGCTGTATCCCGTCCGTAACCATAACTAATCAGTTTATCTGCAAAATCGAGCTCTGCCTTTTCCCGTCTCTCCTCTGCCTGCTTCATACGCTGGTAGGCTTCTGAAGTGTCCAATCTTGCTATAACCTGGCCCTCGCCAACATAGTCACCGTTTTTGACAAGTATGGATGCCAGCACACCGGTACTCCTGAATGTCAATGAACTCTTACGTAGTGCTCTCAGCTTGCCGTTGGTTACAATTTCCCGGCTAAAATCCATCCTTCGGAGCACCATTGTATCAACAAAATTGCTTTCGGCCGAAAATCCGGCCCTGGCTGCCTGTGTTGTGGTCTCTTCCTCTTTTTTGCCAGAACAGGAAAGCATCGAAATTGCAAGGAGTGCAAGGATTAATTGTTTTGTCATGATTGGATTAATTTTCTGTTAATAGATCAAAGTTCACATTAACACCCTCGCCTGTAAGGTAATCATAAAGACTCAATTTGCGGATGTTGTAATAATTTTTCCAGTAATTGCCCAAATCGGCAATATACCTTGATGCGGCACTGGTCATGTCGTTTTGTGCTGAGTTGAGCTCTATCACGGTGATTGTCCCGTTACGGAACCTCTCATTGGCAATGTCAAAGGAGAGCTTTGCTATGGAATCGGCCTGCAATGAGATATTGCACTGGTCGTTTAGTTTATTGAACTGCATTACCTTTATGAGAACATCCTGTTTGTATTGGGTCATGGATTGCTCTACCTGGGTCCTTATGACCTCTTCCCTGGACCTTGCCAGTTTGACATTCCCTTTTCCCATTCCCCAGTCAAGTATAGGAAGGGTGAGACTCAGCCCTACCACCTCCTGGTCCATCGGGTTCGAATAGGCCTTGGAGAGGTTCTCCCCCCTTTGGTTCAAACCAAAATTGGCAAAAAGGTTTGCCTGCAATCCTGTAGAAGATTTTGCCCTCGCCACGGATTGCTCGGCACCAAGCAACAAAAGTTCGTTTCCCATCACATAAGAGCTGTTCTCGATGGAACGGGAATAGACATCTTCGTAATTCAAGGTTAAATCAGGTGTCTGTTCCGGGGTAATCAATACCAATTCCACACTCTCGTTAAAACCAAGGAATGTCCTGAGGTTCAATTTAGACATCTCAAGCTCCAGCTGTTTGTCACCAATATCCAGCCGGGAATTGATCAGCCTCAGGTTAAGGGTGAGCACATCGTTGCGAGATATGGTGCCAATTTCAAACCTCTCTTTGGCGATATCGAGTGAAAGTTCGGTATTCTCAAGATTTTTCAAAGCCATGTCGAGGTTGATCTGTGCCGATAAAACTGAGAAAAAAAGAGAGACAGCAGTAATATTGACATCCTCCAACCTCTCCAGGTACTCCCTTTTGGCTTTCTCAAAGTTCAATGGCTCAATGGTCTTTTCCCACTTCAATGAATTGTATGCCTTTATGGGTTGGCTATAATTGATTTTTACAGGCTGTGAAGTATAAGTAACCGGATTTTGTGAAGAAAACTGGTCCAGCCGGCTAAGGCTGGTTATCAGGGAGAGTGTCCCACCCGTCGGGGCTATCGATTGGTTTACCGACAAAGAGAGGTTGTTGTTCATATTGTTGTTCACGATATAATTGAACTCTCCTGTCTGACTGTTTTGCAGGGCCGTAATAGATCTGTTGTACTGCCCCAGGGAAGCATTCAGGTTGAGGGATGGGAGTAATTTTGCTTTGTAGGAGCGGAACTGCCAATAGCTTGCCAAAAAGTTATGTTTGGCAATCAGGGATGCCTGGGACTGCTCCCTTGCAGTCTCCACCACCTCTTCCAATGTCAATGGAATACGGCGCGTTTGCTGTGACTGGGCAGTAAAAGGGAACAATACCATCATAACCAAGAGGTTTAGCAACCCCAAGCGGGGTGTTTTCTTGAAACAGTTCATACTATTATCTTTTTGGTTTTACTATTATGACAACAGGATTATCCTCTTCTTTAAGCAGTGATGCGAGGCTTTGCAGGCTTCTGCTTGCCTCTCCGGCCTTGCCGGCCGCATCCAGTATCTGGTAAGCATTCTTATAGGAGATAAACTCTCCGCCGGTACCTGTATATGAAGGCCAAAAAACGGGACCACCCTCAAGGTCTTCTTTGAATCCGTTCTCTCCCTCTGCAGGTCTTGCAAGTGCCTTTAACTTACCGGTTCCTTTCTCGGCAATAGCCAGTATATTGGCGTCTACACTCTTGTATTCCATACCATTGATCATGGTTGCAGGCCGTTCTACTTTTTCTGGAGCATATTTACCTGCCAAAAAATTGAGCAGCAAATGGTTATTGGTTTCAAAGAAAGGAGTGGCCAATGATATATGGTCTTGCTCGTGGCGGGGTGCAAATGGATCTGAGCCCTCCTTGATGCCGTAATTTCCGTAATCTATGGCAAAAAATTGTTCAAAACCACCATCTTTGCTGACGTTGAAAACAGTATCCCTGCCAGGGTAATAGAGCCTGGCATAATCACCAAACCTATTGATATAAAAAGGATCCCAACGTATTGAAATGGCAGAGACCTGCCCACCGCTATGGGTTATCTTCATGGCATTGTGCTGCTCCCTGACATCACTCATGATAACTCCCAGGGTATCGTCGCAAAAGAAATAGAGGTTTTTTACAGTGGGCTCACTTCCCCTTAGCAACATGGAATATGCAGTAACCATAATATTGTTGCCGACAAATTCAAACTTATCAAAGGTGACCCTCTCTTCATCTGTTACAATCTTTTTCCTGGAAATGAATTTACCCGACTGGTCATATTTAAGAAAATCACCTTGCCCGCTCAGGATATACAACTCTCCGGCAGCCGAAGGGGCAAAAGACCTGATTTCGGAGTACTCCTCCGGGCCCCTTCCTTTACGATTAATTACGTTGATGAACTTTCCTTTGTCGTTAAAAACAAAGATCTTGTCGGTATTATCCCTTACGTAAATCTTACCCGACTGGTAATGTATGGAACTGATGTTGGAAACCATCGAACTGTCTGTTGTCTCCAACGGAATGTATGAAATGGATGAGGCTATTTCGCTGAGATTCACTACAGATTGCCCATTCAGTATCTCATAGGCTTTGACTACAAATTTATCCTGGGATTTGTCACCTGGTGCGTTGCAGCATACCAAACCCATGGATATGCTCAAAACCACCAAAAGCGTTTGCAAAAACTTCTCTTTCATAAGGTAAATATATAAAAATTAATTGTATGATTATCGTAAAGTTACAATCACAGCCACCGGATTGTCTTCAAATGAAACCCTTTTTGCAATCGCGGCAAACCTGGAATCTTCCGGATTGGAATTTACGTACTTCTCTATTGTTTGGGGTGTAACCAAGGCTACCGCATATTTGCCATCACTGGAAATATAGGATGGTATGAACGGAGGGCCCCCTGCCAGGTCGTCCCGGAATCCATACATACCTTGTACCGGTTGTTTCATAAAGGTAAACTCTCCACTCTCCTTTGAGTAAAGGCCATATGCCGTTGTAAGTTTACGGATAAAACTTCCGTTCTTCAAATTAAGAGTATCAAAATGGTAATCTGACGAGTAGTCGTTCATAAGCCAGGCCAACAATAAATGTTGGTTCCACTCCTTGTACTCTTTTGGTAAAAGGGAAATATATTTACCTCTGCCATACCCTCCCGTATTCTCCGGTTTTTCATTTGCAGAGGGAATTGAACCATACCCTATATGGAAAACCGGAACAAACCCGTAGTCGGTATTAATGGTATAGATGGTATCGGCATGCGGAGAATAGAGGCGTATAAGTCCCGCCATATCATATATAAAAGGACTTGGGTTCGAGACCAGATTCGGGATATCCCTGTTGTCGCCACTCCGTGGGGAGACCACAATATCCCCTGTTGCCACCCCTCTTTCCCCTATGCTGTATGGAGGCTTCAGACGTGAAATTACATTGGCTTCACTATCCATTACCAAGGCCCAATAATCAACACGTTGTTCAGATACTGATGGAGCAGCAACCAGCATGTACCCATTCTCCAGTAAAAATGAAGCTCCGGTCTTTACCGAATCGGGAAACGGGAATGTTTTCCTGTTAATAAACAGCCCGGTGCTGTCATATACATTCAAGGTGATATTTTCGTTGGAATAAACATCCACAATTAAATTGCCCGTATTGTTCTCCCTGTAAAAATCATTTATATATGTGTACTCCCCGGGGCCTCGCCCCGATTTGTCAAATGTCCAAAGGTATTTGCCCACATTGGAAAAGATCTTGAAATTTCTCATGCCGATGTAGAGCTTGCCCTCTTCATAAATAATTTGTGAGAAATCCCTCAACAAGGAACTTGCATTGGTCTCCAGTGGAACATAGCGTATATCTGAGGCTATTTCACTCAAATCGACTACCCTGGCTTCTCCCAGGGCAACTTCTACATCAATTGCGGGAACACTCCCTGTTGACACTGGTGGAGCATTAGTACACGAAACTGAAACAAAAATGGTTATAAATATAATAAGGGGGAGGACGGACACGAGGAATTTATCCCCGGGAATCTGAGGTGCGTGGTGCATAGTATAGTATTTTAAAGAATAGTCCTTATGCAACAAGCGCCCGCTTCCCATCCATGAAATCCTTGGTGACTGCAATCAATGCATCGTACAGCGCTCAGATTGAGGCTTCAAATATTAAGCCAAATAGTTAAATCTTTTTAAAAATAATTGATATTACAAATAAATCTCCTAATTTTGGTATATCATAATAAAATCATCCACCATGAAAAACTTTTTCAAAATAGTTTTGGGAACTTTTGTAGGTTCCTTGATAGCCTTGACTGTGGGATTCTTCCTTATGCTGGGATTTATAGGATCCATGGCCAGCTTTTCGGAGACCAAGCCGGTTGTCCCAAAATCGGCCATATTAAGCATAGATTTCGGAACCAGGATTTCGGAACAGAGCATTGACGACCCTTTCTCTTCCATCAATCCACTCCAGGGGACATCGGGGAAGACACAGGGCATATACTCATTGATCCGTTCGATTGACAAAGCGGCAACCGATCCTGCTATAAAGTTCATATACATGAACCTCTCCAGCCTCAACGCCGGGATTACCCATACAGAAGAGTTGAGAAGTGCATTGGAAAGGTTCCGCACTAGCGGCAAGCCTGTGATTGCCTACGCCGATAATTTTTCACAACCGGCATATTACCTCTCCACAGTTGCCGACAAGATATTCCTTAGCCCCACCGGCATGCTTCCTCTTACCGGTGTAAGCATCAGTACCATATTCTTCAAGGATTTGCTGGACAAGCTTGGAGTGGAGGTTCAGCTTGTACGCCACGGCAAATTCAAAGCTGCAGCAGAGCAATTTATCAGCAACAAGATGAGTCCCGAAAACCGTGAACAGCTACAGGCCTATGTCAATGCCGTCTGGAGCACCTGGGCATCCCAGATTGCCTCTGCAAGAGAGATCCCCGTGGAAAAGATCAACCTGCTTGCCGACAATCTCTCCCTCTCAACAGCACAGGATGCACTTGAAGCCGGTCTCGTGGACGAACTTCTTTACAAGGACCAGTTGATTGAAAAACTAACAACCTTGTTTGGAGTAGAAGATGAGAAGGATCTCAAAATGATCACTACAACAAATTACGATAAAGCAACCCATAAGGTGGATTTCAAGGAGAAGAACAAGGTTGCCATCATATATGCAAACGGCGATATAATAATGGGCAAGACCGAAAACAATATTGCTTCGGATTCATTTATGGAACATATCTCAAAAGTTCGCAAAGACAGCACAATCAAAGCAGTTGTCTTTAGGGTCAACTCCCCTGGAGGCTCTGCCCAAAGCTCCGATATAATCGAACGTGAACTTGCGCTTTTGATGGAAAACAAACCGGTTGTGGTGAGCATGGGCGATTATGCAGCCTCAGGTGGGTACTGGATTTCGGCCAAAGCAAATAAAATCTTCACTAACAACACCACCCTCACAGGTTCAATCGGAGTATTCAGCATGGTGCCCAACTTCCAGAAGGCAATGAACAAACATCTTTCGGTCAATGCAGAGTCTGTTAACTCCAACAAATACAGCGACCTGATGTCGGGCTACCGTCCTTTGGAAAGTACTGAGAGTGAATTCCTGAGAAGTGCCGTAGAGAAAATCTACACCGATTTCATCAACCTGGTAGCACAAGGAAGGAACATGACTCCGGAGAAGGTTGACGAGATTGCCCAAGGAAGGGTATGGGCAGGTAAGGATGCTCTCGGAATCGGACTTGCCGACCAACAGGGCGGGCTTTATGACGCGCTGCTCTCTGCAGCCTCGATGGCCGGTCTGGAGGGATACAGGATTGTTGAATACCCGGTGCAAAAGAGTGCCATAGACAGATTGGTGGAGATGCTGTCGGAGAGCAGTGTTGCAGCAGGGAACATGGCAGATCCTTTGGGAATGTTGGAAAACGCATACCAATCTTTGCTCAAGGAGAGAGGTATAAGTCACATGGCAAGGTTGCCATACAACATAACCTTCAATTAGATGAAATGTTTGAAACCCCGGCTTGTACGGGGTTTTTTATTATTCTATTTTGAGTGGATCCTGACCACTTCAATGGTGTAGTTATCAACCTTAAAACGGTCATCGATCCTGTAACCGGGCAAGGCAACAATTTTGTCGCCTGAAACAACCACCGGGATATTTGTCTTTGAAACCTTATCCAACTTGATATCTGTCAGGAAATCACTGATCTTTTTGAAACCTTTCATTCCTAAAGGGACAAACTTGTCTCCTTGTTGCCATCTCCTGACCTTTAAAGGGAATATGAGTTTACCGGCATCGACATATAACTCAGGCTCCGGAGTTTGTGAGAGAACGGAGGTTGTCGCCACAGAAAAGAGGTCACCTACCATGGAATCTTCAACCCTTCTCTTATGTTTGAATCCATGGGGTTTTGAAAATCTGAAAAATTCCAATCTTCCCCCTCCGGACCAAACCTCCAGACTTTGGCCAGTCTGAAGGTTATCTATGAGTAATTCTTTATCCCCGGCCGTTTCAGTATCATTCTTTTGTCCATGGCACTGGAGTTGGATTGTTGTGTCGTCTGATGACTCATTTACCTCTGCTCCTTTCCGGTATATCAAAAGCCACTCCCTGTCTTTTATTAAAAGGTGGCTGTCGGAGTGGAATTCCTTGCCCGGCTGGCCGTGAAGGGAGGCCAGTATCTGCAGCACCTGATCATAATTGAATCCGTAATCACCTAACAATGTGTACAGCCAGTAATCTGCCCTCTTCTCATCCAAAAGTTTTTTGATGGAGATACGTCTGCCCGATTCATCAAAAAGAAAATCTCTTTTAAGGGGCAAAATATCTTCCAGGATTTCCAGGGCAGCCTGAACGTTAGCCATATCCCTCTCTACAGTCGTAAGGTATGATTGGTTTATCATTTCAAACTCGGGAAATACCATGTTTCTCAACCTGTTCCTTGAATAATGGCTTTGTGAATTGGAACTGTCCTCCCTGAAAGGGATATTGTGGAGCTTCACATACTCTGCAATTTCACGACGTGTGATCGATAGCAAAGGGCGGATTATGTTTCCGTTTCTTTTGCGTATCCCGGTCATTCCTTGCAGTCCGGTGCCTCTGAGAATATTCAGGAAGAAGGTCTCAACAGAATCGTTTAAATTATGGGCTACAGCCACATAATCGAATCCATGCTCCTTTGTAAGCTCCTCAAACCAGTTGTAACGCAAATCCCTGGCTGCCATTTGGGTGGAGATTCCTTTATCCGAAGCATAAGCGTGAGTGTCAAATGTGTTCGAAAAGCACCTGATACCTTTTTGCCCCGCCCAGTTTTTGACAAGTTCCTCATCCCCGTCACTCTCTTCTCCCCTAAGTGAAAAGTTCACGGTGGCAATTGCCATATTGCTGTAAAATATTGACGAAAAAAGATGTGCCATGCACATTGAATCTATTCCGCCACTAACGGCAAGTATAACGGAGGGAGCATCGGGAGACGAAAGATGTGTCCCGTCGGTTCCGATGAGACCATACAAAGAATCCCTGAATTTTGATACCATTACTTTTTAAAATCGCCGAATGTATATGAAAAGCCTATTTGTAAAATCTCCTTTAATTGAATCCTGGGAGCCATATGCCCCTCCTTGTCTGCAATCAGGATCTCGTCGTCATATATCAAGTTTGTCCTGATACTTGCCGAAAAATACTTGTTAATCTTTGAGTCCATTAGCAAATCCCAGTGCACTTTGATGTTTGCCGGTTTTCCCAGATAGTCCGAGAAGAGGTTGAGCGTCGATGTTATGTTGAGTTTACTGTTTATCTGATGTTTGTAATCAACCTTGAACTGCGCACCCAGTTCAATCTTGGCAGCCTGGTCAATTTTGTTTCCATAACGAGTCCTGAGTTCCCGTTTATCTACAATTACAAGATTACCTGTAAGTGGCGAAAAGTTTAAAGACAATGGTTTGACCGGCTTGTAATCCATACCTATACCCAACGAAAAATAGGCCGGGGCAAAAGGAGAAGAAACAAGCACAGGTTCTTTGTTGGCAGGAAAGGTGAAGCCATTGGTCATTTGAGTCCGGAAGTTGAATGTTGCAGCAGCAAAAAAATTATTTATAGCGCGGTAGCCCAATTTGCTGTCAAAAATGAATTTATCGTCACTTTTCTTATACCTGTCACCAAACGACTGAATGAAACCATAAGCTATCTGCAATCGGTTTTCCCAAAACATATCGTCAAGTACTGCATAGTTACGGTAAATATTCACATAGGCATTCAATGCTATGTTATCATAACCTCCGGATGCCCAGCTGGATAATGCCAATTGAGAAAAACCCAGCTGCAACAGTGTCCCGCCGGACCATTTGCTGGGCTCGGGCACCTCCGGCTCTATCCTGGGCAAAGCAATTTTTGATGCAATAATGAGACTCATCTCATGTCCGACACTTAGCTTTTTACCGCCGTCAAGAGTGGTATCAACTACCCTCTCCTGTGCCGGCAAGGCAATTGACACAAATAATAGAAAAAAAGAAAAAAACTTCCTGATCATCAGTATTTAACCTCCATTCATTTTCAAATACAATCAGCCCTCCAAAACATCATCAGAGTTGAACTTGTAACCCATCCTTTTACCGGTCTGGAGTTTGGCACTCTCAATTTTGTCGTTGATCTGCTCTACGCTTGCAACCTTCACAAGATCGAAAGGGGGGACCAGCAGGTCAAATGAAAGCGTGTAAAGAATTGCAGATTCAACTATCTGCAACATCTCTTCCCTGCCCAGCTTTTTTTTACCGAAAGTACTTACAACATTATTTATTTGCCTCTTTCCTTCGGCTAAAAAGCACTTGTCTTTGTTTACGAATATGCGGGCTACCAAGTAACCCAAATCTTCGGGACGGTTGTACTTGAGCGAGTCCGATAAAAAATTATATATGCTGATCACACCGCTGTAGCCGTTGCTTGAATCATTTTTCACATAATCGCTTTTCCAGACAGGATGGTCCCTGTCAAAAATAAAGACATCCGAGTGCATACTGAAGATCAGAACATCATCAGCAAACTTGAGTTCTGCCTCAAACTTTCCCCTGTCCCTGTACTCCAGCCTGCGGAGCTTCCTGTCATTCGGATCGTTTGTTTCCAGCAAGTCATTGAGATCGTTGCTCATCTCGTTGAGGATCTCTTTGAGCTGGTTGAAAACCTCCATTGTCTGGTTGAAAACCTGGAGTTTGATCTGTGATTTGAAATTGAAGCCGGCGAGTATCTCCTTTTGCCGGGAAGGTAAGTCTGCAGCCATTGCTAAAGTGTTTTGTCTTCTGTAAAAATAATCAATAAATTAATATGAACGTGCAAAAATAACCCTGCGGGCAGAGGGCTTCCCACTGTACATACATATACCCGGCTCTGCATCAGAGCTATCCAGTGGAATGCATCGTATCGTTGCTTTGGTCTCTTCCTTGATCCTTTCTTCAGTTTCGGCAGTTCCGTCCCAATGGCAAAGCAGGAAGCCTCCCTCTTCTATTTTTTGCCGGAAAGTTTCGTAATCATCCACCTTCACAGTGCTCCTTTCCCGGAAATCCAGTGCCTTTTGGTATATGTTATCCTGAATTTCGTCCATCAGGGCCACAATATAATCCTCAATACCGTCACAACTTCTCGACTCTTTGGTAAGGGTATCCCT
Source organism: Bacteroidia bacterium (assembly GCA_009929175.1). Classification (GTDB taxonomy): domain Bacteria; phylum Bacteroidota; class Bacteroidia; order Bacteroidales; family UBA932; genus Bact-08. The sequence goes on from SABC01000009.1 coordinate 21,803, forward strand.
GCGCGCAACCTCAACGGTATTACCCTCCATATCCCTTGGACCAATCGCCAGGCGGACAGGCACACCCTTGAGTTCCCATTCGGCAAATTTGAAACCCGAACGGTAATTATCCCTGTCATCAATTTTGACAGTCAGCCCTTTCGACTGAAGTGTACGTTTGATTCCATCCATTTTTTCCAAAATGGTGTTCAACTCCTCCTCTCCTTTGTAGATAGGCACCATCACAACATGAATGGGGGCAAGTTTCGGAGGAAGGACCAGGCCGTTGTTATCGCTGTGTGCCATGATAAGGGCACCCATCAACCGTGTTGAGACTCCCCATGATGTTGCCCAAACGTAATCCAGTTTACCCTCCTTGTTTGTGAACTGCACATCGAATGCCTTGGCAAAGTTTTGCCCGAGGAAGTGTGATGTACCGGCTTGCAGTGCTTTACCATCCTGCATCAGGGCCTCAATGCATAGTGTGTCCAATGCCCCGGCAAACCTCTCGCTCTCGGACTTTCGCCCTACAATCACAGGCAGAGCCATATATTCCCGTGCAAAGTTTTCGTAAACATGGACCATCCTTTCTGTCTCTTCAATTGCCTCTTCCATAGTTGAGTGTGCTGTATGACCCTCCTGCCATAAAAACTCGGCGGTCCTGAGGAACAACCTTGTCCGCATCTCCCATCTCACTACATTTGCCCACTGGTTTACAAGAAGGGGCAGGTCTCGGTAAGATTTTATCCAGTTTTTGTAAGTATTCCAAATGATTGTCTCCGAAGTTGGTCTTACTATCAACTCCTCCTCCAGCTTGGCGTCCGGATCCACAACAACTCCTGGTCCATCTGGGTTGGTCATCAGACGATGATGGGTGACCACGGCACACTCCTTTGCAAACCCCTCCACGTGTTCGGCCTCCTTGCTAAGGAATGATTTTGGTATGAATAAAGGAAAGTAAGCATTGACATGCCCTGTCTCTTTGAACATTTTGTCCAGCTGTGCCTGGATCTTTTCCCATATTGCATATCCGTAAGGTTTGATAACCATGCATCCTCTTACTGCAGAATTTTCTGCAAGATCGGCTTTGGTTACCAGGTTGTTGTACCAAAGGGAGTAGTTTTCTTCCCGATTGACAATCTCTTTTGCCATTTTATTGTTAATTTTGTTTTTAGCTCGGTTAATTATTCACATATATTTTAATCCCAAAGGATTTGGAATGATTTTTGTGCTCATTCTTTCAAAGGCACAAAAGTACAAAATAATTTAAACACACAGGAGGTGCAAGATGAAAAATACATTTTTAATACTAGTTTTTCTAGGGTTCATTCTTAGCTCTTGTGCTACTACAAACCGGTATGCGTCAAACACGTTCGAAGATGCAATCTACCAGAGTCCCGGCAGCGGACCCACAATTGTAGTTAACACAGACATCGAAAAAGAGGTTGAGGCCCTGAGGGGCAAAACCCGTGAATCCAACAGGGTAATCATCGATGGTCGCGTTATCGAGGGTGTATATGCCGATGAGTATGGCAACGTGGACGTGGACATTGATGCCGATTCCGATAAAACCTACATAATTCTCAACCCTGGTGAGACCTTCGAAGAGAGACTTGCCAAATTTGAGAACCCGACCTACACAATAAACATTAATTACGATTACTGGAACTTTTCCAATCCTTGGTATTGGGATATCTATTACAATCCTTACAACCGTTACTGGAGGCGCCAATGGTATGCAGGATGGTCTCCTTACCACTGGAACTACATGTATCCCAGCTGGGATTACTATTGGTTTTCGCCATTCACACATTACGATCCGTTCCTGTGGGGTTACCCGTACAACTCACCTTACATGGGGTATAACCCATGGTACTTCCACAATCCCTACCATAGTTGGGGCAACGGGTGGTATTCTCCCGGATATGCTCATAACGGAGGTAACTACAGGGATCGCTACTACGGCCGCAGGGAGAGTCCAAGAGAGCAGTACAGCCAGTCGGGCAGAGGTGCCTCATCGGAGGGTTCTTTTATCAGGAGGGATGTACGGACCAGCCAGGTTAGGGGGAGTTCTGTAACAAACAACCCTAATGAGCTCACAAAGAGGTACTCCGAAAGCATCTACAGGCGCGACAGCAGGAGCTCTAACACCTCAGACCCCAGAATCAACGAAACCGGCCAAGCTTCGCGCAGGGGTGCAATAACCAGGACAAGCTCTTCAGCTACTCAGCATAACAGCTCCGGTGGCAATGTTACCCGCAGGGAAAGTTCTTCAACCGAAACCATGCGCCAGTCAACCGGAACAACCAGGCAATCCACCGGCACTGTTCGCCAGTCAACCGGAACAACCAGGCAATCCACCGGCACTGTACGCCAGTCAACCGGAACAACCAGGCAATCCACCGGCACTGTACGCCAGTCAACCGGCAGGACCAGGCAGCCTTACAGCAGCAATTCAAGGTCAAACATTTACTCCACACAATACCGCCAACCGGCACGTACTACCAGTACTGTAACCAACACAACGCAGAGAAGTTCCGGCAACAACACAGGCAATACCAGTTACCAGAGGAATACCTCTGCCCCTACAAGAAGCTACAACCCTCCACCTGCATCGTCCTCCTCCAGCGGAAGCACATCCAGATCTGCAGAAACCTCAAGTTCTTCCAGGTCATCCAGCAGTTCGTCGGGTTCCGGTTACAGAAGATAAATTGTTATTAACATGAAAAAGATTACATTGATTATAATATCGCTGACCCTTTCAGTTGCGGTATTTGGGCAAGGTGCATTTGATGCTTTGAGGTTCTCACAATACCGTTACGAGGGTACAGCACGAAGTATGGCCATGGGTAACGCCTTTGTATCATTGGGAGCAGACAGTTACTCAATGAGTATCAATCCGGCTGCCTCAGCAATTTACAAATACTCCGAATTTACCTTTACCCCTTCATTGCTCAACACCAAAATAAATTCGGAATACCTTGGCAATAATGATACGGAGAATTGGACAAGGGCCGGGGTTTCTAACCTTGGATTCGTGACACCTTTTGTTGTCAGCAATACCGGTTATGGTCTCAAGTCCCTGACTTTTGGAATTGCCATAAACAAACTCAACAACTTCTCTTCCCGCTCCTATTCTTTTGGGGTCAATGAATCTTCGAGCTGGCTTTCGGCAGTTGCTGACGGACTGTACGGAGTGAACAATGCCAACCTGGATATCACAAATGACTGGAATCCCTTTTACGATTTCCCTGAGGCTACATGGAGGGAGATTCTTGCCTGGAATTCCAATTTGCTTGATCCTCTTTCCCAGAATGAATACATCTCGGCAACGGAGAACATCCAGGGCGACATGATTGTCCATGCAGGAGCGCTTGGACAGGAGTTTTTCCGCGAACAAAAAGGTTCACTTTCGGAAGTTCTTTTCAATGTTGGGGCCAATATTTCGGACAAGTTGTTCCTGGGTGCAAATCTTGGAGTTCAGTCTCTGGAATTCAATGACTATCAGAGATATTCCGAATCTGCTCAAAATCCCGCACTGTTTGACTCCAAATTCTCCGGCTTCACACATCTTTTCCGTCAGACATCCAGTGGTGTAGGTCTCAATTTCAAACTAGGAGTTATAGCAATACCCTTCGAAGGGTTCAGGTTGGGAGCCAGTATAGCAACACCAACATGGCTTTTCCTCAAGGATACCTGGGACGAAACCATAGATGCCCGTTACTCCGACGGTTACAAAAGTGAAATTCTTTCTCCGATCGGTGAATACAATTACAGGGTAAATACACCTTTACGCTGGAACATCGGAGCATCATATGTTTTTGGTAAAATTGGATTATTGAGCGTTGACTACGAAGGAGCAGACTACTCAACTGTTAAAATGTTGTCCGAAGATGGTGACGACAGGGATTTCCGTGCAACAAACAACTATATTTCGGGTAACTTCCGGTCGGCCTATACCCTTCGTGCAGGAGCCGAAGTTCGGCCAATACCCGGATTCGCACTTAGGGCCGGCTATACAAAATATGGAAATCCCGAAAAAACACTGGGGTATGAAAGTGAATACATCTCAGGAGGCTTGGGTTTCTCAAGCAGTGCAGGCATATTCCTGGATGTGGCATTCCAGCAAAGGCTCAAAGACACTGAGTATTTTTCACTATACCAGGATTACACTAACCACACGGCCCCGGTTGGCAGCTATGAGACCTCCGGATGGAAATTGCTCCTCACTTTAGGCTTTAGATTCTAAAGATAATCCAATGACTCTGGTCCTTCGTTAAAGAGGAGATCAATGACAGACAGATTCGGGATAAACCCCGATTTGAGGGCGAATACCTGGTGGTATCGCCCTTTTTGATTATTGGGATAGATCAGCGGCGATTCCTTTTTAGGGTGTACCAATTCCCGGAAATCCCCATATTCATAAGATTTGAATGAATCGGTAAAACGGATCTCTGCAGGCAAGCCTAAAAGTTCAAGCAACACCTTGAGAAGAGAGGTATTGAACTCAAACAATGATTCATATTTTTGGTGATAAAACCCATGAAGGTCATCCTTGAAATAATCAAAGAAAGGGGAAGAATTGTAGGCAGATACAATTGCTCTCCAATGCTTTATCTGCCAATTGTCGCTATTATCTATTTTAACCTCCCCAATTTCACGTGAATACCCCTTTGCCCTGCAAACCGGGATATATAAAGGCAAAAGACCGTTGGCACCATAAATGTGACAACGGTTTCTGTAGCTTTGTTTGCAATAGGAGCCAAACCGCTCAAGTTTCCATTCCGGATCATTTTTGATTATTCCGAAGTATTTTACCGGTGGAAGGTATGCTGTAGTTAAAACGCTATTTTTTAATATACTACTCATCAATTGAATCAACCACACCTCTGATTACACCTCTTTTGGAGGATCGTATAAAATCTACAATCTGTCTCTTTTCGGGTGTTTCCGGAAAACTCTCCTCAACTTTTTGACAAGCATCCGAAGTGTTGAGTCCACTGTGGTAGACTACCTTGTATATTTCCCTGATCAGGTCTATCTTTTCATTTGAAAACCCTCTTCGCCTGAGTCCGATTATATTGACTCCTCCAAAAGAGAGTGGTCTGCGCCCCGCAACTATGAAAGGCGGAACATCCTTGCCAACCATTGAACCTCCCGAGAGCATAGAATGTGCTCCAATCCTGGTGAACTGGTGGGCGGCCGAGTGACCTCCTATGATTGCATACTCCTCCACATCCGTAACACCTGCAAGGCCCACATAACTTACCAACACTACATTGTCTGCAATATTGCAATCATGTGCGATATGGGTATAGGACATTATCATACACCCATTGCCAACTTTTGTAGTCCCCCTGCCACTTTTAAGGGTACCCCTGTTGACAGTAACATACTCCCTTATTATGGTGTTATCGCCAATCTCCACAAAGGTTACCTCTCCCGAAAACTTGTAATCCTGCGGCTCTCCCCCGATTATTGCCCCAGGGTAGATCCTGCAGTTCTTGCCGATTTTGACGTTGTCCATTATGGTTGCGTGTGGGCCGATCCAAGTACCTTCGCCAATTTCAACTTTGGCTGCAATATAGGAAAAAGGCTCTATTACAACATTTTTGCCAATTACGGCGTCCGGATGAATGTATGATTGATGCATAAATATTACTTATTCTTAATTACTTGCGCCATAAGATCGGCTTCGCAGGCAAGGGTATTTCCAATGTAAACCTCTCCTTTCATGCAAACTATAGATCTTCTCAACGGGATAGTTACATGGAGCTTGATCACCATAACGTCACCCGGAACGACTTTCCTTTTGAATTTTGCATTGTCTATTTTTGCAAAGTAAGTTGAATATTTCTCAGGTTCCTCCAAGTCGGCGAGTACCAAGATTCCTCCTACCTGTGCCATTGCTTCAATAATGAGTACTCCGGGCATCACAGGCTCATCAGGGAAATGGCCAATAAAAAAACCTTCATTAACACCAATAGTCTTGATTCCAACCACAGTCTCTTTTTCCATTGAGATTATCCTGTCCACCATCAAAAAAGGGGGTCTGTGAGGCAGAAGCTTCTTTATGCCGTTAATATCAATTACTGGTTCTGCATTTGGGTCAAAAACCGGGATCCCTTCTGTTTCTTTTCTCTCTTTTGCCATTTTTATCAAAATTTTTGCTGTTTCTGTATTGATTCTGTGACCCGGCCTGTGTGCAACCACCCTACCTCTTATCCTTTTACCGCAGAGGGCAAGGTCTCCGATAAGGTCAAGCAACTTGTGTCGGGCACATTCATTATTGAATTTTAGTTTGTCAATATTAATGTAACCTTTTTCAATAAAGCCGTCCCGGCTTTTTCCGAAAACCGCCTCCAGCTTTTCCAGTTCATCACCACTGATTTCATTCTCTGCAATCACTATCGCATTATCCAGGTCACCTCCTTTGATTAGGTTTGCATTGATTAGCGGAACCAGATCATGAACAAAAACAAAGGTCCTGCAAGGGGCTATTTCGACTGAATAATCGGTATTTTGGTTATAAACAGCAAACTGGCTGCCAAGAACATCTGAATCAAAGTCTATCATAACCTCTGCAGAGAACCGGTTATCTGGATAGATCGAAATGGAAGAGCCACTCTTCTCGTCTTTGTAATGTACCGCCTCGCGTACTTCAATGAACTCCTTAGGTTTGTCTTGAGTTTCAAGAGGCTCAGATCCAAAAAGCTGTGAGTAGCGGGCACCGCTTCCATCCAGAATCGGCACCTCAGGTCCGTCTATTTCTATCATCACGTTGTCTATCCCGAACGCATAAAGAGAGGATAGCAAGTGTTCAACTGTCGAAACAGATGCATCTCCTTTTGCAATCACGGTACCTCTCTGTGTCTGTTTCACATTTGTAGCCAAAGCTTCAATCTTAGGAGTAGATGGGAGGTCTGTCCTGGTGAATATTACACCATGACCTGCCGGTGCAGGCATTATCTTCATTGTAACGCTGGCTCCTGTGTGCAAACCTTTGCCCTCAACTGTATATATACGTTTGATTGTCTGTTGATACTCAATCATAAATCGATCTTAACCCGGTTCAAACTACAAAGCTACAAAATTTCACCTATCTTTTATGCAACTTCCGGAATATTGAATAGGCTTTTAGATACTCTTTTGCATCCATTGCCGGGCTGCCAAGAAGCGACCTCCCCTCTTCCTTGATTGAAGAGAGGATTCCTGCCTGTGCACCGATGGAGGTGTTGTCGGCTATGGTTATATGACCGGCAAAACCTACCTGGCCACCGACCATGCAATCACGGCCCATCCTGACCGATCCGGAAAGTCCGGATTGTGCTGCTATCACAGTGTTGGCTCCAATTTCGCAGTTGTGGGCAACCTGTATAAGGTTGTCCAGCTTTACACCCTTGCGGATAATTGTGGAGCCCATTGATGCCCTGTCAATTGTGGTATTTGCACCAATTTCGCAATCATCTTCTATGACCACATTGCCAGTCTGGGGTATCTTTTTATACGAGCCATCTGCTATTTTTGCAAAGCCAAATCCATCTGCACCGATTACTGCATTGGAATGGATGATGCAATTTGATCCAATCACGCAACCATTGTAGATTTTTGCTCCAGAATAGATGATGGTGTTGTCTCCTATTTTGACATCTTCTCCTATATAGACCTGAGGATAAATTTGGGAACCTTTCCCTATTTTTGCACCTTTCTCAATTACAGTACCTTTCCCAACATAACAACCTCTGCCCATTGTCGCCCTCCAGGAGATGTGGGAAAAGAGGGAACGCCCCCTCCTGCGTGAAGATTTAAAGGAGGCAAACAGTTCCAGCATGGATGCAATTGCCTGGTAAGCGTCATCAACCTTAACCATTGTGGCATTAACCTCTTTGGATGGCACAAAAGACCTATTTACAAGCACTATTGATGCCTTTGTAGTGTAAAGGTAACTCTCATACTTAAGGTTACCCAAAAAAGCCAGGGTACCTGGTTTTGCGCTCTCTATCCTGGCTGCAGATTTCACTTTTACACCGGCATCGCCAACCACCTCACCATTAAGGTATTCAGCTATATATTTTGCATCTATTTCCATTCTTTTTTATTTATTACGGCTGTGCAAAGAAAATATTTTTTTGTGATTTGGGAAAAAGCCCTGGCCGACAACATATCCGAAATACCGTAGACATCGTTTAGCATACCATCCTTTGAAAGGATCAGTATCTCACCCTCATCGGCATCGTATCCCTTATTGAGAACCTTCCCGGTTTTGACAAAAAAGGAGAGATCCAAACCAACTGCTCCATCCAAGCTCCTCCTCAATTCGTCTTCTTTCAACTTGACAAGATCATTTGAAGGGAGCTCTTTACAAAACTCAATTTTTGGCAATTTGCGCTCTGTCAGCATTTTACAAAGCATAGAAAGTGTGGAATCATCACAAAACTGCCATTGTTTGATGGCCGACATCACATCTGTGTCGTCAAGCCTTGTAAACATCTCTATTGCATCGCCTTTCAAAAAGCTTTGGGAAGTGAGATTTTGAGAGAGGAAATACCTTAATGCCGGAGAACCTTCGAGAGGGTACCCTTTTGTACCCAACTCCCTTGCCCTGGAGAAAATAGAAATAATCATTTGCTCAGCTGCTACCACTGTTTTGTGGAGGTAAACCTGCCAATACATCAATCTGCGGGATATCAGGAATTTTTCGACAGAATATATGCCCTTTTCTTCTACCACCAAGATATTATCCCTTACTGTCAACATTTTGATTATTCTTTCAAGTCCTATCATACCTTCAGCAACTCCCGAAAAAAAGCTGTCTCTTTTCAAGTAGTCCAGTCTGTCAGTATCCAGTTGACCCGAAACCAGTTGGTGCAAAAATTTTTTCGGGTACCTGGCATGGAAAATCGAGACAGCCATATCCAGAGCACCTCCAAACTCCACATTCATCCGTTCCATCATGGCCAGTGATATCTCTTCGTGTGACACACCACATACTATCTTGTTTTCCAACGCATGGCTGAAAGGTCCATGACCAACATCATGCAGCAACATGGCTGCCGAAGCAGCCTCCTCTTCTTGAAATGTTACCTCCACCCCTTTTTTTCTGAGAACAGCAATCGATTCTCTCATAAGGTGCATTGCTCCAAGAGCATGTGAAAGGCGGGAATGGACAGCACCAGGATAAACAAGGTTTGTAAGTCCAAGCTGTTTGATATCCCTCAGCCTTTGGAACCATGGATGTTCAATTATCCTTGAAATCAATCCGGAAGGAATATTGATAAAGCCATGCACCGGATCGTTGATGATTTTATAATTATCTACCATTAAGTAAAGGTACGATATTTTAATTTTTTTTGCACCTTTTTAAATTTTTTGATATATTTGCGGCGGTTTAGAGCATCAGAGAGATAAGGGGACACGGATGTCCCCTTATTTATTAAATTTATTTCAGATGATAGCAAAGGAGACAATATCATTACTTACAGGGGAGTATCTGGATAAAGAGTCGCTGTTCCTTGTGGATGTCGAGGTTAGCAGCGATAACGACATAGTAGTCACAATCGAATCCCCGGACAATGTGGATATACGCCACTGTGCCGAGCTCAGCAGGATAATTGAGCAGGGACTCGACCGGGAGAAGGAGGATTTTTCACTTACCGTGACCTCTGCAGGGTTGGATATGCCGTTCAAAGTTCTAAAACAGTACCATAAATTTTTAGGTGAAGAGGTGGAGATCATCCTCAAAAAAGGGTCCAAATTCACTGCAAAATTAATCGCAGCCGACGAAACTTCCATTAAAGTATCCAGGACTGTGAAAGTCAAGGAGGAGGGAGTGAAAAAAGCTGTCACTAAGGAAATCACCGAAATTTTTAATCTAAGTGATCTAAAAAGCACAAAACCGTTTATCAAATTCAAATAATATTTAAAGAAATTTACCTAGATATGGAAGGGTTAAATTTAATCAGCACATTTGCTGAATTCAAGGAACTAAAGAACATTGACCGCCCTACAATGATGAGCGTACTGGAAGATGTATTCAAGAACCAGCTTATCAAAATGTACGGAACTGCAGACAATTTCGATATCATCATCAATATAGACAAGGGTGACTTTGAAATATGGCGCAACAGAGAGGTTGTGGAGGTTGTAGAAGATCCCAACACCCAGATTTCCATAGATGAGGTCTCAAAAATAGATGATTCCTACGAAATCGGGGAGGAGTTTGTAGAAGAGGTTAAACTCTCCAGTTTTGGCCGCAGGGGTATTCTCAACCTCAGGCAAAATCTTTCGGGTAGAATAATGGACATAGAAAAAGCCAACCTCTACACCAAATACAAAGAAAAAGTGGGAGACATTGTTGTCGGCGAGGTATATCAAGTATGGAAAAAAGAGGTACTGGTACTGGATGAAGACGAAAACGAACTCATCCTTCCCAAAACTGAGCAGATTCCCAATGATTTTTTCAAAAAAGGGGATACTGTCAGGGCTATTGTCTCTTCCGTAGAGATGAAAAACAACAACCCCATGATAATCCTTTCCAGGACCTCTTCGGTATTTTTGGAAAGGCTTTTTGAACAAGAAGTTCCCGAAATTTTCGATGGTTTGATCACAATCAAAAAAATTGTTAGAATCCCGGGAGAAAGGGCTAAAGTTGCAGTTGAATCCTACGATGAAAGGATTGACCCGGTAGGTGCATGTGTCGGAGTGAAAGGATCCCGGATTCATGGTATTGTCAGGGAGTTGAGAAACGAAAACATAGATATCATCAACTGGACATCCAATCTCCAATTGCTTATCCAAAGGGCATTGAGTCCTGCCAAAATAGTATCAGTAAGGATTAACGAGGCCGAAAAAAGGGTCGGGGTATACCTTAAACCAGGAGATGTATCCCTGGCCATTGGTAAAGGGGGCAGCAACATCAAGCTTGCAGGCATGCTGGTTGACATGGAAATTGACGTTTTCAGGGATATCGAAGAAGAAGAAGAAGATGTGCTTTTGAGTGAATTTAGCGACGAGATTGACGAATGGGTTATCGAATCCCTGCGCTCTATTGGTTGCGACACGGCAAAAAGTGTTCTGGCACTTCCTGTATCAGAAATAGTAAGGCGGGCTGACCTCGAAGAGGAGACAGTATTGGAGATTCAGCGGATTCTAAGAGAGGAATTCGAATAGTTTAAAAATTAAAACGGGAGGCAAAATATGGCAGTTAACGAAAACATAAGAGTAGGAAAAGTACTTAAGGAGTTCAACATTGGGCTGGGCACCCTTGTGGATTTCCTTAAAAGTAAAAAAATCGAGGTAGAACCCTCTCCAGGGACAAAGATTTCATCTGATGCATATGAACTTGTTAAGAAAGAGTTTGGCAAAGAACAGATTTTGAAAGAACAATCCAAGAAAGTTGCCATAAAGGTCAAGGAGATAACCGAAAAAGCCGAAATTGAAAAACAGGATGACAGCGAGGACGAATTACCTATAAAAGAGGTCTTTATCAAAACCACTATAGCGGAACATCCCTCTCCTAAAATAATCGGGAAAATTGACATTGATAAGATAAACAAGCCCTCCAGACCAGAGGTTAAACCCGAAACAGCAACAAAGGAGGAGCTGCCAGTCCACGAGGCACCTCAATCTGTCATACCATCTGAGGAAAAACCTGCCAAAGAGATTTCTTCCCAAATTGAACCTGTAGAGGTGGTACCCGTTGAGGTAGTACCCGTTGAGGTGGTACCCGTTGAGGTGGCACCTGTTGAGTTGGTACCTGCTGAGGTAATACCTGTTCAAGGAGTACCTGCTCAAGCAGTACCAACACAAGAAGAAACCCATAAATTTGAGACTGCTGATAAAGAGACTACCCAAGTCAAGCCAGCCACAGAGCCAAACCAATCAGGTCCGGAACCTACTCCCGCTCCTGTAATTGAAAAGCCGGTCTCCCAAAAACAAGAGATATCTGCACCTATAAAAGAGAGTAAATCCGCACAGTTTACAGATAACCGTCAAAAATTCACAGATACCCGTCAAAAAAACGAAATTAAACCAAAACCAAAGGAGTCGGAACCAATTAAAAAAGTATTCGATAATAAAGATACCCAAAAAGAAGAAAGCACAACGCCTGTGATAGAACACATAGAAACAAAATTTGAGAAGCTTGCCGGGCCCAAGATCAGCGGAACAATAGACCTGTCTCAATTCGAAAAGAAAAAAACTGAAAATAAACCTTCAAGGGATGGCAACAAAGGAAAAAGGGAGCGCATACGCAAACCAAACAAAGAGAAGGTAGATGTTGCCAAAGAGGGCAAGGATGCTCCTTTCCGTGGTCCCGCAAAACCTGGGAATGCCAACAAAGGCAAAAGGAATGACCAAAAACCTGCAGGAAAGGATAAATTCAAACCAGTCAGGAATGAGGTTGACGAAGATGCCGTACAAAGGCAAATCAAGGAGACCTACCTCCGGATGGTAGAAGGCAAAGGTAAAACCAAAGGTTCTAAATACAGGAAAGACAAACGTGACCATGCATCCCAAAAGATGCAGGAAGAGCACGAAATGGAGCAAATTTCAAGCACAACACTAAAGGTAACCGAATTTGTAACGGTCAATGACCTGGCAGTAATGATGGATGTTCCTGTAACCAAAGTTATTGAGGCTTGTATGAACCTTGGACTTATGGTATCCATCAACCAAAGGCTTGATGCCGAAGCCATGGTACTTGTAGCCGAGGAATTCGGATTTGGGGTAGAGTTTGTAACTGCCGACATTCAAGGATCAGTCCTGGAAGAGGAAGACAACGAAGAAGACATGGTAAGCCGCCCTCCTATTGTTACAGTGATGGGGCACGTCGATCACGGGAAAACATCGCTACTGGACTATGTCAGGAAAGCCAATGTTATTGCCGGAGAAGCTGGAGGTATAACCCAACATATCGGGGCATACAATGTTAAGCTCCCTTCCGGGCAGAGGATTACCTTCCTGGACACTCCGGGTCACGAAGCATTTACTGCCATGAGGGCAAGGGGTGCCAAAATCACCGATATTGCGATTATCATTATTGCAGCCGACGACGCTGTGATGCCCCAGACAAAAGAGGCAATCAATCACGCTCAGGCAGCAGGTGTCCCGATGATATTTGCAATCAACAAGGTTGACAAGCCCTCTGCGAACAGTGAAAGGATACGTGAACAATTGGCCAACATGAATTTGCTGGTCGAAGATTGGGGCGGGAAATACCAATGCCAGGAGATCTCTGCAAAGCAAGGTCTCAATGTGGACAAATTGCTCGAAAAGGTTTTGCTCGAGGCCGAACTCCTAAACCTTACAGCCAGCCCAAAAAAGAGGGCCAAAGGCTCTGTTATTGAATCATCCCTGGACAAAGGACGGGGGTTTGTCGCAACAATTCTGGTACAAAGCGGTACGCTCCGCGTTGGAGACATAATCCTTAGCGGGAGCCACACGGGACGTATAAAAGCTATGCACAACGAAAGGGGGCAAAAAATAACCGAAGCTGGTCCATCCACCCCGGTTTCCATACTAGGACTCAACGGAGCTCCTGCTGCCGGTGAGTTGTTCAATGTTATGGAAGACGAAAAAGAGGCCAGGGACATTGCCAACAAACGAGAGCAACTGATAAGGATTCAAGGGCTCAAGACCCAAAAACACATAACACTGGAAGAGATTGGCCGTCGTATTGCAATCGGTAACTTCCAGGAACTTAACGTTATTGTCAAAGGAGACGTGGATGGTTCCATTGAGGCTCTATCCGACTCACTTATCAAGTTGTCCAACGAAGAGGTTCATGTTAACGTAATACACAAAGCTGTAGGAGCAATCTCGGAGTCAGATGTTCTGCTTGCCGCAGCTTCCAATGCCATTATCATCGGATTCCAGGTACGGCCATCTGTTAATGCTCGTAAACTAGCCGAAAAAGAAGAGATTGAGATTCGACTCTACTCTGTAATTTACGATGCCATAAACGAGGTTAAGGATGGTATTGAAGGGATGCTTGCTCCCGAGCAAAAAGAGGAGATAACAGCTACTGCAGAGGTCAGGGAGGTATTCAAGATATCCAAGGTAGGAACTATCGCCGGCTGTATGGTAAAAGAGGGCAAACTCAACAGGAATGCCAAAGTAAGGATTATCCGTGACGGAATTGTTGTTTACACAGGATCATTGGGATCCCTCAAACGCTTCAAGGATGACGTCAAGGAGGTAGCGTCGGGTTACGACTGTGGCCTCAACATTGACGGATACAACGACATCAAGGTCGGAGACTTGGTAGAATCCTATACAATAGTGGAAATCAAGAGGAAGCTATAATATTCACCTCTGGAAAGATATCTATGTCAAAGCGGTCTTTTACGGACCGCTTTATTTTTTGGGCCCAATCAAGAAGTTCCTTACCGCTTGCACCTTCGTAGGCCAAAAGCACAAGTGCTTGTTTATGGTGAACACCTACATTGCCTTCCCGCTTACCTTTGAACCCACATTTTTCAATCAGCCAACCGGCTGGAATCTTTACCATACCCTCTCCCGCCGGATAGGGTTTGAGATCGGGATATTCCCGGACTATCCTGTCTGCAACGGAAACCGGAACAACCGGATTCTTGAAGAAACTCCCGGCATTCCCGATTTCTTTGGGATCAGGGAGCTTGGCTTCCCTTATTTCCAGTATTGCATTCCTTACATCACCAATCGAGGGATTGCTGTTGTCTGCCAATTTTGCTGCTACATCTGCATAAGATCTGTTTGGTACTGGATGCAAAGAGAGCCTGAAGGTTACATATGTTATAACTGTTGCCTGCTTTAGATTGTTTTTAAAAATACTGTCCCTGTAACCAAACCTGCACTCTTCACCTTTAAGCCTCTTTTCGGTGGCATCATCAATCATGACCAGCTCTACCTCATGAATGACATCCCCTGCTTCTGTACCGTATGCACCAATGTTTTGAACAGGAGATGCTCCAACACAACCGGGTATCCCCGAAAGATTCTCCACTCCTCCCCATCCCCGGCTCACACACCATTCCACAAAATCATCCCAATCAACACCTGCTCCTGCCCTTACATAGACATAACCTCCATCAAGGTTTGTTATTGAAATATCTTTCATTTGCGGATGCAAGACCAAACCATCGTAATCTCCGGCATAGAGAATATTTGAACCCGAACCAGTTACAAGAATATTCCCTTTTAAAAACGGTTTATCCATTAAAAGTTGCCTTAGCTCTCCTACTGTTGCGGGGGAGGCAAAAAAACCTGCATTCACGTTTAATCCAAGGGTATTGTAGTCCTTAAGGTTCTTGTTCTTTTCCAGTTTCATCATTTTTATGTTTGTAGAAAATCCTTAAAAAACAGCGCATGGCTGCAATAATGACCAGCAAAGCAAAAGCGGTGAATTCGACAGCGAGATGCTCCCTGATTCGCCTTTTTGCAGCAAGCAACTCCGGATCTTCAAGCAGCAAACCATCAAGCTCCCGGAAAGGTATCCCAGATGTTGACCATTTTGAAACAACCACCGCATCGTAAAGATACACGACACCACCATAGGAGCGGTTGATTGTGTAGATGGTTTTTTTGTCTGTATGGTATATGGCAGGCTTTAGTCCAAACCCACTTTTCAAAGCAATATTTTCCTGATGTCCGGATCCACTCAGCAAGATCATAGGTATATCCTTAGACAAAAGAGTATCGTACAGACTGTTCAGACGAGCTATCCGCCTCTTTCCCAAAAAATCCGAATATGGTGTAGTGGCTATAAAAAGGGGCCCGGAAATTGAAAGTAGTGAATCGGTTATGTAGTCTCCTGCAGAGTCAGATACTGCAAAATCGATATAGGAAAGGGATCTGCGACCACCAACCTCACGGGTCCTGGAGTCTTTGAATGTATACGAAGAATCCGGAAGGTTATCCATTGAAAACTGATACTCCTTCCCATCCTTTGTGTATATAAGGAGTGTTTCAAAACGGGGGGTATCTTTATCAAAAGAATAACTTAACCTCTCCCTTATGTTGGTACCAGTCCGGAATTCCATGAGATCTACCATTGGAAGGTTCCGGTACGAGTAAACCGACAACAATGCCAACAAAAGAGCAAAAAAAGCAGTGAAACCCCACTCCCAATGGCTGGGTGCAACAGGAATAAACCTGTTTGACTGGTAATTCAATAATATTGCAAATGGTAACAATACCAGATTTTTAAAAAAAGTTTCCCAATTGGTGAGCTTGATCGCCTCTCCAAAACAACCACAGTCGGCCACAGGATCAAATATTGCCAGCAATAGAGTCAGAATAGTGAAAAACAAGAGAAAAACAAATGCAACCCTGCAAAAAAACTTCATCTTCAGTCCTACCAGGACTGCTATCCCAGTGAGCAGCTCGGCTATTGATAAAAAGGCACCGGCTACTATGAAGAGATTGTGCCATCCGTCAATTCCAACGATTTTGAAGTACTCTTCCATCATCAGACCTCCACCGACAGGGTCAATGACCTTAACATACCCCGAAAAGAGGAACAGCAAACCTATTATAACCCTCGATATTGCCCTTAATAATCCCATTATGTGGTTTTAAACAGATTTAGAATTTTTTTGAATATTTCTCCGGGGGGCAGCATGGAGCCGTCGACGGCAGCACAGTCAACCCTTACAAGACCCTCGCCCTTTTCACACTCTTCAATGTATATCTCCCTTACGCTTTGCTGGAACAACATATCAGCTTCGTGGATATCCCTCTTACCCTTTAAATACTCCCTCTGCTCTCCATCCCTGGACTCGCTGAGTTTTTCCCCTACAAACCCCAATGGAACATCCAGGAAAAGGTTAAGTGAGGGCACAGGAATTTTGTACTTTTCAAATTCAAGGTCAAATATCCAGTTCCTCAACTCTTTGGCCAAGGATTTATCCTTGATTTTGGCACATTGGAAAGCAATGTTGGAATAAATGTACCTGTCAAGTATAACAACCCTTCCACTCTCCAACCACTCTCGCAGTAACCTGGATGCATCCCTCCTGTCCTCTGCAAACAATAATGCTACCAACATTGGATGGACACTTTCAATAGAGCCCAGGTCTCCCCTTAGGAACCTGGCAATCATATCCCCGTATACAGGAGCTTCAAATCTTGGAAAATGAAGATATTCCACTTCTAGTCC
This sequence comes from Bacteroidia bacterium, assembly GCA_009929175.1. Taxonomy (GTDB): domain Bacteria; phylum Bacteroidota; class Bacteroidia; order Bacteroidales; family UBA932; genus Bact-08. Next base: position 38,919 of record SABC01000009.1, read on the forward strand.
AAGTGTTGCAAAGTGCTCCTTGAGCAAAGATATCTGCGTGGACTTTCCCGCTCCGTCCAAACCCTCCAGTACAATTAACATAATAAAATCTTATATTTGTGAGCTAAAGCAAAGTTAGGTATTTTATGACAAATATTATTAACCAACCCTATCCTTTGGTGATGGGAATCGTGAACATGAGTCCCGATTCTTTCTACGAAGGCAGCAGGTGCATTGGTGGCGATGAATTCGAAATCAGGACACAACAACTTATTGAGGAAGGAGCTTCAATTATTGACATAGGAGCCTGCTCCACACGCCCTGGATCCAAATATATACCCCAAGAGGAGGAGTGGGAACTTCTAAAGCCGGCATTGAAAAAGGTTCTTAGGGTATTCCCTCAGATTACCATCTCTGTTGATACTTTCCGCTCACAAATAATCGAAAGGGCTTTCGATTTTGTAGGGGACTTGATAATCAATGACATCTCTGCAGGAGAAGAAGACCCCTTTATGCTGGAGACAGCAGCAAGGCTTCAACTACCCTATATTGCAATGCATAAGAGAGGTACACCAGAAACCATGCAACAAAATTGCACTTACAGCAATGTGGTGGCGGAGGTGAGGGAATACCTTGCGGATTTCGTGAACAGGGCAACTGAAGCAGGTATCCGCGAAATAATAGTGGATCCTGGTTTTGGCTTTGCCAAGGATAATGACCAAAATTATAAAATGCTCCACAATCTCGAACAGTTCAAAATCGACATCCCAAACGGCAAACAGACACCGCTTATGGTCGGTTTATCCCGGAAAAGCATGATATACAAAACTCTGAAAATTGATCCTAAGGATGCACTTTCGGCAACAAGTGCCATCCATATGGCTGCATTGCTTGGTGGAGCCGATATCCTGAGGGTCCACGACGTAAAGGAAGCAGTCCAAGTAGTTAAACTATACCAAAAACTATCTCAAAACCAATAATCCCGATGAATATTTTTTCTTTAGAAGCTATATCCCCCATAGACGGCAGATACCATAGCCAAACCAGTGATCTTTCTCTCTATTTTTCCGAAAAAGCCCTCATTCAGTACCGAGTGCTTGTAGAGGTAGAGTATTTTATTGCACTTTGCGAGATTCCTTTGCCCCAGCTCCAAAATACCGATCCTTCAATATTCGGGAAGTTACGAGACTTTTACAAAAAATTTTCAAATGAAGATGCTCTTGAGGTAAAGGAGATCGAAAAAACCACGAATCACGATGTAAAAGCGGTTGAATACTTTCTCAAACGGAGGTTTGAAGCCTTGGGAATTAATGAATATTCTGAGTTCATCCATTTTGGACTCACCTCGCAGGATATTAATAATACTGCGGTTCCTCTCTCGTTACTGGAAGGTATATCAGAAATCTATGTTCCTCACCTTGGTAAGGTAATGAATTCCCTAATCATAATGGCTTCTGAATGGAACGAAACAACAATGCTGGCCAGGACACACGGCCAACCGGCATCTCCCACAAAACTGGGCAAAGAGATCAATGTTTTTGTCACCCGCCTCAGGGAACAGCTCGAAATGCTTGAAAACATTAAGTTCACTGCAAAATTTGGGGGAGCAACCGGTAATTTCAACGCACATCATGCAGCCTATCCTGCAATTGATTGGGTAGATTTTGCCAACAGGTTCACCGAAGAGAAGCTGGGGTTAAAACGCTCACACCCTACCACTCAAATCGAGCACTACGACCATCTGGCCGCCCTCTTCGATAATCTCAAACGAATAAACACAATTTTGATTGATTTGTGCAGGGATTTCTGGAGTTACATATCAATGGAGTATTTCCGTCAAAAAATCAAGGATGGAGAGGTTGGTTCTTCGGCAATGCCGCATAAAGTAAATCCTATTGATTTTGAAAATGCAGAAGGTAATCTTGGGGTTGCCAATGCAATTTACGAACATCTCTCGGCAAAACTGCCTATATCGAGGCTTCAAAGGGATCTCACGGACTCTACCGTGTTGCGTAACGTAGGAGTTCCTTTGGCTCACACCCTCATAGCGCTCAAATCCTTGGACAAGGGGTTGAGTAAAATCATCCTTAACAAAGAGGCACTTGCACGTGACCTTGAAAACAACTGGGCTGTTGTAGCAGAGGGCATTCAGACAATCTTGCGCAGGGAGGGATATCCGAAACCATACGAAGCACTCAAAGCATTGACTCGCACCAATAAACCAATCGACCGCGAAGCTATCAAAGAGTTTATCATCAACCTCGATGTAAACAACAAAGTCAAAGAGGAGCTCCTGCAACTTTCACCTGAGACATATACAGGAATATAGTATTTAATCCTAAGTCAATGAACAAACTTAAATCCATAATTATTTATTTGGTAATCAATACCATTACTGTAATCTCATTTTCCCAGGACAAATCCTTTGACAGCTATTTTACAAGAGAGCGTCTACGGCTGGACATCATATTTGCAGGAGACCAATCAAACCAACACTGTTTTTTGGAAGCAATGTACCGGGAGCCTGAATGGGGTGGATCGACAACCAATCTGGTAGAGGAGTTCGGTTATGGCGAATATAATTACCGGGTAGAAGACAAAAATGGTAACATAATATTTTCCAAGGGCTTCAACAGCCTTTTCCAAGAGTGGAGGACAACTCCCGAAGCCAAAACACTAAAAAGGGCCATGAAAGGTTCGTATGTAATCCCTTTCCCGAAGGCTGGTGTCAATGTGATATTTTCGGAGCGGAACAAGGCTGACGGATTATTCAGGGATATTGCGTCATTCCCGGTTGACCCCAATGACAATTCCATCTCTGCCGGAAAAACTCACGATTTTGCCAGCAGTTTGCTTTACGAAGGAGGTAAGCCTTACCAAAAAGTAGATTTGGTATTTATTGCTGAGGGCTATACATCGGAACAAATGTCTAAGTTCCGGGAAGATTCCAAACGCTTTGCCGGATACCTTTTCGAAATGGAACCCTACAAGTCACGCAAGTCAGACTTCAATATTTGGATTGTAGAGTCGGTTTCTGACGAGTCGGGAACAGACATCCCCCACCAGGATACCTGGGCCAGGACAGCCCTTTCATCCACTTTTTACACTTTTGGCATCGACCGGTACCTTACGGCCCCCGACCAGAGCAAAGTTGCCGCAGCTGCCTCCCAGGTGCCCTATGACGCACTCTACGTTATCGTTAATACCGAAAAATACGGAGGGGGAGGAATCTATAATTTTTACGGACTTAGCATGTCCGATCACAAGCTCTCTGCCGAGGTGTTCGTTCATGAACTGGGGCATAGTTTTGCAGGTCTGGGAGATGAGTACTTTTCTTCCGAAGTTGCGTACGAAGATTTCTACGACTTGAACCGTGAGCCATGGGAGCCCAACCTTACCACCAAGATTGATTTCCGCTCCAAATGGGAAGACCTTTTCAAAAAAGGGGAGGCCGGGTTGTTCGAAGGAGGCGGATATATGTCCAAAGGAATATTCCGCCCTGCAGCCGACTGCCGGATGAAAAGCAATACATCTTCCGGTTTTTGTCCTGTTTGCACAAGAGCAATAAACATTATGATTGACAATTACATTAAATAAGAATTAATGCTCAAGAAAAAATACCGGTATTTACTGTTTGACCTGGACCGCACATTGTGGGACTTTGATACCAATTCCCGCAACAACATCTACAACTTGCTGGACGATTTTGGTTTTTCCGACATAGACAAGGGAGGGTTCTTTGAGCTTTATGACAAGATTAACCATAGATTATGGGGGCTTTACGAAACCGGAAAACTCACAAAAGAGGAGCTCCGCTGGAAAAGGTTCATGGACACTTTTGCCGGTTATGGAGTTGATGACATACAGACAGCAACTGCCTTTGGAAATGCCTATCTGGAAAAGATGCCACTGCAGACAGCTTTGATGCCCCACGCCAGGGAGGTGCTGAAGCAGTTGTACAACAATGGCTGCAAAATGGCAATCATATCAAACGGGTTCCGTGAGGTTCAGTATCGTAAGCTTAATAACACCGGGATAGCCGGATATTTTGATGCTGTCCTGATATCGGAAGAGCAGGGTCTCCACAAGCCCTCTCCTGTTTTGTTCAAAAGAGCTTTGAAGGCCATTGGTGGAAAAAAAGAGGAGGCTTTGATGGTGGGTGATGATTTTGCAAATGATATAGAGGGTGCGATGATATTTGGCATTGACCAGTTCTTCTACAATTACAAACAGATCCCTTGTGACGGAGGCCCTACCTACAACTCCGGAGACCTCAGGGACCTGCTTACCTTCGAGGCTCAACAACAAAGAGATCCTCATCATCCTTCTTGAAAAGGTACTGCTCCCTGGCAAATTTTTCCAGCGAATCACGATTGGAGCTCAACTCGTTTAGTTTTTCCTCAATAGACCTGATCTCCTCTCTGTAATACTCTTTCTGGTTTTCCTGTTCCCGGATATTCATCTTGATTCTGGTGCATCTGACCATACTGCTTGAATCTAAAAAAACTACCCACACAGCAAAGCCCAAGATTGCAACAACATATTTGTTCTTGATTATCCTGAACAATCCAGTTCCGCTAATTTTACCCCAACTCTCCTTTAACTTCAAATTCTTCTGTTTTTTGCAAAAATAATAATAATTTTGTTGCTCAATCTTAAATAGAAACAATATGTCAAAACCAACTCTACTTATCCTTGCAGCCGGAATGGGAAGCAGGTACGGCGGTCTGAAGCAGCTCGACAAAATGGGACCTTCGGGAGAAACAATAATGGATTATTCGGTTTACGATGCCATCAACGCAGGTTTTGGCAAGATTGTATTCGTAATTCGTAATTCTTTCCGTAAAGAATTTGAAGAGAGGGTATCTGGCAAATATGGCAATAACATAGAGGTTGCATTTGCAGCACAGGAATTAGACATGCTCCCGGCAGGGTTCACTCTCAATCCCGAAAGGGTAAAACCCTGGGGTACGGGACATGCTGTAATGGTTGCCAAGGATCATGTTAATACCCCCTTTGCCGTGATCAATGCCGATGATTATTACGGGCACAACTCATTCAATATTATTGCCGGCTACCTTAACTCTGTCTCCGGCAAGAATGGGGCCTTTTCAATGGTTGGTTTCAAAGCCGGGAATACACTTTCGGAATCGGGTACTGTTTCCCGAGGAGTATGTACCACCGATAATCAGGGATACCTGGTTGGCGTAGAGGAGCACCATAAAATCAAACGGGAGCCCGACGGCAATATTATTGGGGAAAACGGATCGGGAGTGATTGTGAATATTCCCGAAAACTGCTATGTTTCTATGAACATGTGGGGCTTTACCCCTGATGTTTTTGAAGAGGGCAACTCTCTTTTCCGTGAATTCATATCCAAAAAAGGGAATGAAATCGGGTCAGAGTTTTATATACCATACGTAGTCAACAGGTTACTAGAAAATGGATATGCAAAATGCCGTGTACTTGAAACCCCCGACTCTTGGTTTGGAGTGACATACAAAGAAGACAGGGAAAGCGTTTCCAAAACCATTTTGGGTCTTGTGTCCAACGGAACCTACCCATCTCCATTATTCTAAATTTTTTACCATGAATCAGAGATTACAAAGATACTTGCCAGGATTGGCTGATAGCTGGAATTTGGTATTACTTATGATCTTTGCGGGAAGTATCCTGGCATATGTAACCAATTTTGCCATTGGTCTTATCTTTCCGCAATCCAAAGGCTGGGTAGAAATGTTAACATACCCTCTTATATTTGTACCACCATTGCTTTTGATTCTGCACTCCACGAAACAATCTTTGGCCGGGCACATTACCCCGGTACCGGTTAATGAACCCCATTTTGGCTCAATCGGAACTTTTTTGAGCTTCACTTTGATTTTACCACTTGTTTTTGCATTAAATTATATAACTGAACCCCTCACAATGTGGATGGGGGTACCGGAGTTCATAGAGGTTTTCATGAGGCAAATCCATGAAAACAAAATAAGCAGCCTATTATCAGTTGTTATTATGGCACCTCTGTTGGAAGAACTCTTTTGCCGGGGAATCATCCTAAGGGGACTGTTAACCCATACCACGCCTTTAAAGGCAATCCTTTGGTCTTCTTTTATTTTTGGAATAATGCACCTGAATCCCTGGCAAGCAATCCCAGCCTTTTTATTAGGGTTGTTTATGGGCTGGATCTATTGGAAAACACATTCCTTATGGAGTGTTATTTACATACACTTCATCAACAATGGCTTTTCTTACCTGATAACCATACTTTATCCAGAGCTGCCTGCCAACACAGGGTTTTATGATATTGTACCGGGAAATCTCTACTATATGCTGTTTGCAATTGCCTTAATTTATTCAGTTACCGTAATCTATACAATGCACAAATCTTATGACCACACTATATCCGCTAAAATTTGACCCTATCCTCAAGGAGAGGGTTTGGGGAGGAGAAAAGATCCAAAAATTCTCCGGAAAAAATCTTGGTTTCAAATCAAATGTAGGGGAAAGCTGGGAACTAAGCGGAGTACAGGAAGATATCTCTGTCGTATCCAACGGATTCCTAAAAGGAAATGAAATAAACGACCTTATTGAAACCTATTTGGGGGAGTTGGTCGGGGACTCTGTATATGAGCGTTACGGGAATGAACTCCCATTGCTGATAAAGATCCTGGACATAGACGGGCCTCTTTCCCTTCAAATCCATCCCGACGACAACACAGCAATGGAGAGACACAACTCGTACGGCAAAACAGAGTGTTGGTACATAATGGAAGCCGAACCCTCTGCCCGGATTTACCTTGGTCTCAACAGAACCCTTACAGCACAGGAGTTTTACGATATGTGCAAAAACAACACAATTGAACGGGCTCTTAATGTTATTACCCCAAAAAAGGGTGATCTTATCCATATAGCGCCTGGCACCCTGCATGCTGCAAAGGGTGGGATCCTTGTTGCCGAAATCCAGCAAGTGTCAGATGTCACTTACAGGGTGTACGACTGGGGGAGAGAGCATGATCCATCCACTGCAAGGGAGATGCATATGGACCTTGCAATCGACTGTATTGATTATAACTTATTAGTACCAGAAAGTTTGTTGCGTCTGGAAGGGTTTTGTGAAACTCCCTACTTCAAAATCCAGGAACAGGAGATCATTGAACCTTTGGTAAAAAACAGCCATTTCCACGACGGGTTTACACTCTACTTTGTCACGGAAGGTTCTGTAGAAGTATTTACCGGCAAAACAATGGAAAAGATAGGCAGAGGAGAAGTGGTAATGATTCCGGCATCACTTGGTGAGTACAAGATTGTCGGCAAAGGCAAAGTGCTGGAAATTAGCTGCATCTGACTGGAATATCAAAAATCCAAGAGATCATCCAGCAATCTTCTTTCTTTTTTGGTCGGTCTTCCACTTCCTTTGTCCCTGGATATAAACAAAGACTCTTTTGGCACGTTAAGTTTTGCCAACTCCTCCTCCGGAGTGAGGTCATGAATGAATTCCGGCACAAGCTTGGCAGGTAAACGATTTTCGGTCAATGCAACAACCCGGTATTTGTAGTTGACGTTAACTTTCCGGACTTCAAACTCCTCACCTACCTTGATTTCCCTGGAAGGCTTTGCTTCGACATTCATAATCTTTACCTTTCCCGACCTGCAGGCATCCGCAGCATCGCTCCGTGTCTTGTAAATCCTTACAGACCACAAGAATTTGTCCAGTCTGCTCATAATTTTCTTATCAGGTGTTGAACATGTTCATTGTCCTGTCCGGACCTATAGCCACAAAAGATTTGGATGCATCAGCTGCTTTGATCAGCAAATCGGGAAGAATTTTCCTCTCCTCGTCACTCCATGAGCCCAACACATAGTCAATCTGGCGACCTTTGGAAAAATTATCACCAATACCCATCCTGAGCCTGGAATATGCGGTTGTTCCCAATGTTCCCGCAATATCTTTAAGGCCATTGTGTCCTCCGTCACTGCCTTGCTTTCGCATTCTTAATGTACCCAGAGGGAGGGCAAGATCATCCACGATAACCAGTAAATTCTCAATTGGAATCTTCTCCTTCTGCATCCAGTAATTTACTGCCTTTCCACTAAGATTCATGTAGGTAGAGGGTTTTAACAGCAACACCTTTTTACCCCTGTGCCTTGTTTCGGCAACGGATCCAAGCCTGCCCGAAACAAAAAAGATACCGGATGCCTGAGCCCAGGCATCCAGTACCATAAATCCTATATTATGGCGGGTATCAGCGTATTCTATTCCGATATTTCCTAAACCGACAATAAGATAGCTCATCCCTCATGGAATTACTTCTTGGCGGCGGCAGCAGCAGCAGCAGCGGCAGCACCAATTGCGGCACGTGTCATCTTGACAGTGCATATTATTGTTGAGGCAGGAGTTATGACCTGAACTCCATCTATATTGATATCTCCCGCAAAAATTGATTTGCCTATGTTTAGGTTGCTAATATCCACGGTAATGTCATCTGGAAGCTTATCTATAGGAGCAGAAATCTTAACCTTACGTGTGGTCAGGATTAGTTTACCCCCTTGGCGGACTCCTTCGGAGTTGCCAGTGATAACCACAGGAACGCTTATAACAACCGGTTTGGTCTCTGTAACAGACAAAAAGTCAATATGCAGGGGCTCGTCAGTAACCGGATGGTACTGGGCTGAGTGAAAAACAGCCTTATGGGTTTTGCCATCAACATCCAACTCTACAATGTATGAGTTGGGAGTATTCAGGATTTGAAGCAGCTCACGCTCTTCTACTGAAAAGTGGAGGTTTTCTACGTTATGTCCGTACAAGACACAAGGAATCTGACCCTCTCTTCTCATTGCTTTTAGCATGCTTTTTTTTGTAATCTCCCTGGTTTTACCAGATAATTTGATAGATTTCATTGAATAAAAGTTAAAAATGTGTTACTTAATCCGGATCCTTTCCGGATTCCATTGCACCAAAAAAGATTTCTTTTTTAGGGGCCGGCAAAGATATAAATAATTTGACAATTCTGAAACATCATTTTATCATCCCTGTTTGAACATTCCAGCCAAAATCCTTGTAAAAATTATCCAGGTAGGAATTCTTGGGACTCTGAACATATGTACTTAATCCCGAAAAGGTATTGATCTCAATATCCAGGAAATTGGGAGTGTTCCATTTTCCGATTACAACCTGGTTCAAGGCATTGTCAAATTGCTCCCGCTCCTGCGGAGTTGCAATGGAGTGGATGAAATCCGATAAGTCCCAATACCACCTTTTGTTCAAACGGAAATAGGGTTGGAGGCCATCTGTCGTTACCGTCTCCAAAGCTTCCCTGTGGTTGTCAAAAATAGATTTGCAAACCACTGACAATTGTTCCACCTTATTGGTTTTATACAATGCAATCGTTGCAGATTTATTAACTCCAAACTGGGAATCATAGTATTGGTAAAATAGTTCGCAAGCACGGTCAAGCTGGATCCTGGGTTTGAAAAGAGGTTCCATAACCACTCTGTAAGGGAAACCGTTGGCAAGAATCTCAGAGGGCGAAGCAATTATATAATCGGCCTTATCCTTAAGTTCATACAAAGTTTCGACCCCCCCCATAAGGCAGCAATCAAATATTATAAACGAAAAACGGAATGGTAGCGCATCCTTTAATTCCTTGATTTCCATTTCAATACCACGATCTTCCCCAAAACTTTTTACTATCTCCTTGTAGGGGTCTTCAAAAAAAGCTGCATGTTGGACAGAGTTATAATACCCTTGTGGCAGCCAGCCTGTAGCGTGTGACCATAAGATCAGTCCATACTCCTTTGAAGGAAAAACTGCCTTCATTTTACCCAGCACTACCCTAAGCACATCTCCGGTTGCTGAATTATGGTCATCATATTGGGCCACCACCTCTTCTTTTATTGTGCCGTCAGTCTCCTTGAACATACGCACTAATTTAGGGTTTTTCCCCTCAAGATGCTGGTAAACAAGAAGAATCTGCCGGCTATCGTCAGAAGGAATATAGCCTTGAGTAAGGGCTGATAAATTGTACTCCGCATAACTGCTTAGATTGTTGTTGGCTGCCATATACAAAAGGATTACCCGGTCCAGGTCGGGCTCCTTCACATCACTCTTTTCACAAGATGACAAAGGAATAACCAAAGCACAAATAACAACAATCCAATAAGAAAAACTCCTCTTCATTTCTTAAAAATATTGTCAACAAAATTACTCATAATTTCTCAAAACCCTTTAGGCAAATCTTTAAATTATCAACAAAAGGCAAAAGGAGAAAACCAAATGTCCATTTTAATATTTTCCGATTAATAAGTATATTTGCATGGTTTTAAGGTAATATATGAGAAACTGCACCATACTGATATTTTTTTTCTTATCTCTGTCATGCACTCCGGAAATGACGGATGGTGCAACAGGAGAACTTGCAAAAGAGCTGACAATCCTTGAAGACCTTGTATATACCAACCCTGCAAAAGCACTGCAAATAATAGACTCCGTAAAAACCAGCAGTTTGTATATCAATGACAACGAACATGCCGGAGAGAAATATTACGGAGCATACCTTAATCTATGTGAAGCTATTGCAAGTGAACAGAAAAACGGCATGTACCAAAATGATTCAGCCATGGCAGTATCATTGGATTGGTTCAGGAAAAAATCCGATCAATACAATATTTGCCGCTCCCTGCTCTACAGGTCAATAGCACTTTTCCATAAAAATCGTTTTGATTCGACTGCATATGATGCTATCCTTGAATCACAAAACATTTATAACAAAACCGGAGAAAAAGACACCCGCCTTGGGGCAAAAATCCATTTGTACCTTGGCAAACAATATCGTGCAAATTCAAATGAGGAACTGGCACGTCTTTCCCTCGGAAAAAGCCTGGAGAAAGCAACCCTGGCAGGGGATAAAAACACTGCATACAGTGCCAGGATTGAACTTTTCAGACTGGATCTGGCCACCAAAAGATACTCCCAGGCTCTTAACAACATCTCCGTTTTTGCAGACGAAACCGAGCTACCCCCATTTATTGAGTATAACCTCAACATGGCAATGTACTACTACTATTCGGCAAAAAAGGAGAGTAAAATTGCCATAGAATTTCTAAAAAAAATTCTTGAGCTAAAGCAAACAGAACCTCCGTTGTCAATTAATTACCCGCTGATTTACTACATGCTGAGCTTACAGTACAATCGCCTTGGACAACAAGACAGCACCGATTACTATACAAAAGCATCGGTTACGGCAATTAAGGATACCAGCAGGAGTGATTCTCATTTTTATTACAGGTCACTTGCCGATTTGTATCAAAAACAGGGAAATTTTAAAGAGGCGGCTTCATTATATAAAAAAGCACACTTTTCATATATGCTTGCCCATACCCGTATCAGCAAAAAAAAACTGCTGGAGCTCGAATCCAAGTTTAATTTTGCCGGCCAGGAAAAAATAATTCAAGAACTCAAATCCAGGGATCATTTCCTTATAAATGTTATATTGATATTGTTAGCCACTATTGTAATTGGATTTTTTTACTTTACTATCAATCTCTCAAGATTGGAAAAGCGTTCAGCCAAGATAAAAGAACAAAGCAAAAGACAAAAAAACGAATCAGACAAGAACTGGCTCCTTTCCCAACTGTTCATACAAACCTCTGGTATTTTGCCCCAGTTCATGGATAATGTTTTTTCAGAAGCAGGCAGGGTCAGGAAAATATCAGGAGAGACATTTGAAAACCTGAACAAAATAATTGATAATGCAGGTAATGCCAGTCGCAGCTCTTTGCCCGAAATTACATCCAGCGCAAGATTCAACGATGCCTTCGGCAATCTGCCATTTATCGGGGAGCTCACGGAATTCGAAAAATTGGTATACGTGCTGGGCGAAGAGGGTTTCTCAATATCCGAAATTGCAAAATTTCTCAACAGTTCATACTCCAGTATCCGGACAATTAAGGGCAAAATTACCCGTAAAATCAACAAGTCCGAAGAGGAAATTGGGGCTGATTTTTGAAACAGAACGCAACAGCCTTTTTCAAACATCCTTAGATTCTGGATTTTATCCATCGAAAAAGTGAAACAGGACGCAACAGACATTTTGCGTGACAATAATTTGGAATAAATGTTTTAAGTTTGTTTTCCGCTAATGTAAAAACAACATCGCAACCCGGAGCAAAGCTGCATCTGAGATTAGTCATGATAAGCATTCGGGCACCAAGGCAGAAGGCTCTAAACATTCTCGGGTTGCGATGTCGTTTTGAAATTTCAACTTTTAATCCATCTCTTTTTTTAACGGACTTTTATCGGGAAACGCCGGGATAGTATTCGATTTGTACTTATATCCCTTAATTTTTTCCAACGCTGTTTCAATAGCTTTTTCCAATTGTTGATCCAATCCATTGAACTCCTTGTGCGGGTCATTCTCAAGATCGATATCGGGATATACTCCCTCCCCTTCTATTATCCAACCACTACCGTCTGCTGCAAAAGGAGCATATGAAGGTGTTACTATGGAACCTCCGTCCACAACGGGAACAGTTCCACTATAACCCACAACTCCACCCCAGGTCCTTCTGCCAATAACAGTGCCCAGATTGTTATACTTGAACCTGTATGGGAAGAGATCTCCGTCCGAAGCAGAGTACTCGTTTACCAATAAAACTTTTGGTCCATCAAACGTACCTACCGGATTCAACGACCCCTCCTGCTGATTTGTGTGCATTGTAAAATAAGTGATTGTCCTTTGTAGCCGTTCAATTATCATCGGGGATACATTCCCACCGCCGTTGCCCCTGTCATCTATTATCAAAGCCTTCTTACCAAGCTGAGGGTAATAATGCTTGACAAACTCATTCAAGCCGTCAACACCCATGTCGGGTATGTGTATATAACCCACCTCACCGTTTGTAGCCTGGTTTACTTTTGCTATGTTATCCTGCACCCAATTGTAGTAGATAAGCTGGGATTCGTCAGCAATAGGTTCGGCAAGCAACTTACGGGCACCCTTTGTTGTTGCAACATTATTCACCTGTAGTTCTACAATGGTCTCTGCTGTCCCCACCATTAGTTCAGCAAAGTCTTTCACCTCTTTTGTACTTATTCCGTTTACCGATAAAATAAATTCTCCCTCCTGTACTTCGGAACCAGGCATTGTTAGTGGTGAGCGAAGTTTGGAATTCCAGTTTGCCCCGCCAAGTACTTTATCTACCCTAAAGAAACCCGATTTGTCCTTTGAATAACGTATACCAAGCAAACCCATCTTTACCCTGGCAGGCTCTGGCTTCTCTCCGTTTTGAGAGTAAGCATGGCCAACATTCAGTTCTCCTATCATCTCCCCGATAACATATGTAAGGTCCGAACGATGTGCAACATGGGGAACTAATACCCTATACCTGTCGCGAACAGCATCCCAGTCAACACCATGCATGTTTTTGGCATAGAAAAAGTCCCTCATCTGCCTCCAGGTTTCGTCGTAAATTTGCATCCACTCCTCCTTGTAATCAATAAGCTTTCGAACTCCTGAAAGGACAATCGGTTTGCTTATGGTTACCGGGGCACGTGGTATGTCCACTACCTGCATATTCCTTCCTGATATTGCCAAAGCCTTTTTGTAGCCGTGACCAAACACAATGTTGGCTTGCAGATTTGTCTCTTTCTTGGCATCAATGTCATACATTAAGGTTCCTCTCCTGCTTCCGTAATAAACGCGATTATCTATCATATGGATATTTCCGTAGAAAGAAGGTGAGACAGGAAGCTCAACAATCCTGGAAGGAATGTTTTCCAGATCATACTCATTGTTGGTTTTTTTATCCACCTTTTCGGTAGCTTTGGCAGGTAATGCCGGGGTTTTTAAAGGCACTACAGTGTCATTTTTGGGGGCAAACGGGATTATGGCATCCTTGGTCAAAGGTAAAACATATATTTTGCTCATATTAGTATAGACATGATTCCACTCAGTACTGCTGTAAGTAGGATTGAATGTCCTGTTCGAAACAAAAAGCAGGTGCTTGCCATCCTTGCTGAAGTTAGCCGACCCCGAAGTATACCAACCATCCGTGATTTGGGTTTTCAGACCACTTTGAATATCGTACAAAATTACTATGTTGGCATATTTTCCCGGTAGTGTATAGGCAATGTAACGGCTGTCCGGAGCCCAACTGTAGTCGTTTATGGGGCTGTTTGCGGATTGTTCCAAAACAGTGTTTGAACCCGTTGCCACATCCAGCAGATTGAGTGAATTTCCCTTTTCGCTCCAAAGTATTTTCTTGGAATCCGGTGACCACTCAAAACCAAATATATACCCCTTGAAATTTGTCAGTTTTCTCTCATTACCTCCATTATCCCTAAAGTAGATATTGAATTCTCCATCCTTGTCCGAAACAAATGCAAAGCCGCTTCCGTCAGGTGCCCAATCTGCATTTTTATCGTTGGCATTGCATGAATTGGTCACATTAAACGTTATCCCCGAACCGGAAGGTACGGAAAAAACGTCACCCCTGGCTGTAACAAGCAATCTCTCACCGTTTGGAGATACTGAGTATGAACGGACTGCTCCCGAAAGGTCTTTCCATTCGGGTCTTGCATAGGGTGCATCATTTGCAATCCGTACAGGAATTTTCTCCTGAGTTTTTGTTGCCGGATCAAATTTTATCAAATATCCACCATGCTCAAAAATAATAAGATCACCTCCTGCCGATGGGAATTTTATGTCATAATCTTTATAGAAAGTCAATTGCTCTGTTACTTTGGACAGGGCATCCCAGCTGTAAAGGTTCATATGGCTGTCCCTGTCCGAAATGTAGAAAATTTTCTTTCCGTCCTTGCTCCACATAGGGGCTATATCCTGATAAATATTGTCAGTTATCCTCTCCGACTTTCCACTCTTGTAGTCAAAAACCCTGATATCATCGGCCATACCTCCGGTGTATCGCTTCCATGTCCGGAACTCCCGGAATATATAATTATAAGCCAGCTTCTTGCCATCCGGGGAGAAAGATGCAAACCCCCCATTTTTAAGAGGTACGGCAACCGGTATCCCTCCCTCTAACGGAACTGTCATTAGCTGTCCGGTAAAATCATTAAAAGTAAAGGACCTGGTACGGAACAGGATAGATTTGCCGTCGGGAGTCCAGTCCATAACGATGTTGTTCGGGCCCATTCTGTCTCCTACATCATCACGGGAAAGGGTAGGTGTAAAGGTTAGCCTTTTTGGCTCCCCACCCTCTGACGGTATCACAAAAACCTCTGTGTTTCCGTCATACTGCCCGGTAAAGGCAATATACCTTCCGTCCGGAGAAAATTTTGCAAACATCTCGTAACCAGGATGGGATGTCAGCCTCCTGGAGATACCTCCAATTACATCCGAAATATACAGATCCCCTCCGTAAGTAAAGACCACCTTACCCTCATGAATATCGGGAAATCTTAATAACCTGGCCTCATTTCCATAAGCCGACACAAAACTGGTCCCTCCAAACAACAGGATCAGTACAAAAAGAGTTACTGATTTTTTCATAAAATTTATGATTTTGAATTAATATACGAGTACAACAAACAAATTTAACTAAATAATTTATTATCTTTGCAAAACGGAATTCGAACTAATACACATTCAATTAACGGATCGGGTATTTTCAATAGCCGGGAGTGCATTTTTGACCACTCCTTAATTTTTTATTAACACTATATGGCAAAATCGCAAGTAACATTCAACAAAAGAGAAAAAGAGAAGAAAAGACTCAGCAAAAGGCTGGAAAAACAACTTAAGAAGGAGGACAGGAAAGCTAACTCATCCGGCGGAGGGCTGGAAAACATGCTTGCTTTCGTAGACGAAAACGGGGTGATATCCGACACTCCCCAGGATCCTTCTACCAAAATAAAAATCAAGGCCGAGAACATCGAAGTATCGGTCCCCAAAAAGGAGCGTGAAGAGGTACCTGAGTTCCACAAAGGAAAGGTAGAGTTTTACAATGACTCCAAAGGCTTTGGTTTTATCAAGGAAAACGGAACCCAGGAAAAATACTTTTTCCATGTAAACGGGCTGATAGAAGAGGTTTACGAAAATGATCAGGTAGAATTCATGGTCGAGAGAGGCCTTCGTGGCTTGAATGCAGTCAACGTAAAGAAGTACAAGGCTTGACATTTGGCTGCCTGCCATTATCAGCCGATAATCCCGAGAATAAAGTAAAACAAGATCACCATCGAGAGCAAAAGTTTCATACCTGTTCCGGCTATAAAACCAACAAATGATCCAATACCGCTTTTGATGGCATCTTCAATGCTCTTTACTGAGAGGAGTTCTCCAATAACAGCACCAATAAAAGGACCGGCAATAATCCCCAAAGGTCCGAAAAAGAGACCGGCAAATGTACCCGTCAAAGCCCCTCTCCTTCCCAGCCGGCTTCCGCCGAACCTTCCTGTTGTCCATGCCGGAATATAAAAGTCCAACATTACAACAATCAGGGATATGATTGCCATAATTATCAAAAAAGTGGCACTAAAAGTGGCATAACCCGAGAAACTAAGCACTAATAAAGCCAAATAACTTAATGGAGGGCCCGGCAGAATCGGAAGCAACGACCCTGCAATACCGGCAACAAGAAGAGTGATGGCAAAAATCAAAAGAAACAGTTCCATTCCGCTTTCTTTTAAATAATCGCTAAATTTACTCAAAAATAGCAGAAATGAACAATATCAGGATAGCCGGAAAAGAAGATTTCCCGATAATTCAGGATATAGCAGCTCAAGCGTGGCCCGAGGCTTTCAAGGATATTCTCTCATATGATCAGATAGAATATATGATGGAGATGATGTACAGCAATTCATCCCTGGAAAAACAGATTACGGAGCAAAACCATCTTTTTCTTCTATCGTACTCACAAGTAGGAGAGAAAGTCTTATATACCGGATATGCCTCGTATGAGGTAAACTACAACAGATCAAACTTGACTAAACTCCATAAACTGTACCTGTTGCCACAATTCAAGGGTAAGGGTATAGCAAAAATGATTCTTTCTCAAGTAAAGTCAATAGCATTTGGAGAAAGCAACAGAGGAGTTGTCCTTAACGTGAACCGCAACAATCCGGCCATCTCCTTTTACAATTCACAGGGTTTTAAAATCACTGGGTCCGTTGACATTCCTATCGGAAATGGTTTCTACATGGAGGATTACATAATGGAGTATTTGTTTTAGTAAAAAAGGGCTATCTTTATGTACATACTATACCACCCGAAAATGGAGTTTGACAGCGTTCATAAGTTATTTCTCAAAGCTATCCTGGAAGGCGACAGGGTCATGGCTTCTGATATTATTTCCAACCTTACGGAGAATAACAATGCTATAAATGATATTTATGAGCATATCATAAGGAGAGCATTGTATGATGTAGGAATTTTATGGGAAGAGGGGAAAATTTCGGTTGCAACAGAACATCTCTCCTCGGCAATCGTGGAATCCATACTCAATGAACTCTACTCTAAAATCATCTCCCGATACAGGACGGACAAGATAGTTGTAGCAGCCTCTGTTGAGAAAGAGGTACACCAAATTGGGATCAAAATGGTGTCTGATGTTTTTGAAATGAATGGCTGGAATGTCCACTTCCTTGGTGCCGATACTCCATCAAAAGACCTGCTCAAGTTCATCGACACTGTCAATCCAGGGATTGTCGCCCTTTCGGTAAGCATCTATTTCCATTACCCCGAACTGCTTAAAATCATCGAAACCAT
>SABC01000050.1 GCA_009929175.1 Bacteroidia bacterium
AGCAAATTTCAAGGTAGTGCCGAGCTTTTGCTCAATGGCAGGAATGATATGTTTCAATGAGAATTTGTCGGTTGGACCTTTGGGTCTTCCAAGGTGAGACATGATGATAAGGGAGCCTCCCTTTTCCAGTACCTTTTTGAGTGTAGGAATAGCCGCACGGATACGGGTATCGTCGGTTATTTGGAATGACTCATTGAGCGGGACGTTAAAATCTACCCTCACAATGGCTCTCTTTCCCGTAAAGTCGTAATTATCAATCTTTTGCATGTGGAAAAAATGTTAAATTGTTTACCTTTCAGGGAGCAAAAATAAGAATATTCTAATAAAATCACTACCTTCGGGGTTGCATTAATTTACAAATTAAAACCAACTGCTTGTGATATTATTGGAATCTCCCACCAAATGGAGTGACTATGAGTTGATTGACTCGGGATCTTTTGAGAAGCTGGAGAGGTTTGGACCCTATTTCCTTATCAGGCCCGAGCCAAAAGCCCTGTGGAACAAAACCATGCCCGAGAAGGAGTGGCTTGCAGCTGCCCACACCAAATTCACCACAGGAGCAGGATTCGGACGCGCAGGTAAGGAAGATTCCGGGACCTGGCACCGACTCAAAAACATGCCCGACCAATGGCAGGTCTCCTACAAAAAAGGAGGGCTGGATATAAAGATGCGCCTGGGACTCACAGCGTTCAAGCATGTGGGACTCTTCCCTGAGCAGGCCCCCAACTGGGACTACATATACAAAAACACATCCGAAATTGCAGAGATCAATAAAGGCAGAGGCATGCAGCCTCCAAAGGTTCTCAACCTGTTTGCCTACACCGGAGGAGCATCGTTGGCAGCAAAATGTGCCGGAGCCGATGTAACCCACCTGGACTCCGTAAGACAGGTTGTTACGTGGGCCCGCCACAATATGGAAATCAGCCGCCTGGACAATATCCGCTGGGTAGTGGAAGATGCCCTGAGGTTTGTGAAAAGGGAGGCAAAACGAGGTAACAAATACCAGGGAATCATCATGGACCCACCTGCATACGGCCATGGCCCCGACGGCGAAAAATGGAAGCTGGACGAGCTGTTGTTCGAAATGATGGAGTCGGTAAAACAGATACTTGCAACACAAGACTCCTTCCTGGTCCTGAATCTCTACTCCAACGGATACTCTGCACTACTATCCGATACAGTACTTAAGAGCGCACTCAGGATCAAAAACGAAAAGACCGAGTACGGAGAGCTGTTTCTCCAGGACAAAACCGGCAGGGCTTTGCCACTCAGCGTATTTACAAGGCTGAGAAGGTAATCCTCAAAAACAATATAAGTAAAACGTAAAATTCAGGATATGATATCTCCACTTGCCATCACATGGGCACCATCCCCCGAGATTTTCTCGATAGGCCCGGTCACCGTAAGGTATTACAGTGTACTTTTTGTTTCGGGCTTCATTATCGGGTATTATATTTTTGTGAGGTTCTTCAAACGGGAAAAGCTCCCTGCAGAGATCCTCGACACCCTTTTATATACACTGCTCGGCGCGGCAGTAATAGGAGCAAGGCTGGGCCATTGCCTCTTCTACGAACCGGAATACTACCTGGCAAGACCCATCGAAATACTAAAAGTATGGGAAGGAGGGCTGGCAAGCCACGGAGGAGCCATCGGGATCCTGATTGCCATTTGGTACTATGTCAAGAAGTACGGTCGCAAATACGACTTCGACTACCTATGGTTAATGGAGAGGATAGGTATTGCCACTGCCCTGGCAGGAGCCCTTATCAGGCTGGGCAACCTTATGAACTCCGAGATTTACGGCAATCCCACCGATCTGCCCTGGGGCTTTATCTTTGTGCTCAGGGGAGAGGTTGTCCCAAAACACCCTACCCAGTTGTACGAAGCACTTGCATACCTTCTTACCTTTGCGATCCTCATGCACCTTTACTGGAGGATGTTGCCAAAACTCAAAAAAGGGACTTTGTTCGGACTCTTTTTGATAGGGATCTTTGGAGCCAGGTTTTTAATAGAATATGTGAAAGAACCACAAGTAGCTTTTGAGCAAGGGATGGCATTGAATATGGGTCAGTTGCTGAGTATTCCATTCGTATTGGCCGGGATAGCCCTCATTGTATACGGGTATGTGACCGGGAAACCTGCTGAGCTGGAATCAAAGCCCAAAAAGAAATAAGTCCGCAAAGCAGAAAAGCGTATGCGGAGTGTCCTATCTAAGCCGTATGCTGTCAGTGATTGCATCCAAGCGGTAAAAGTCCAGATAACGGGAAACTTGCCTGGAACCTTATAGTTCTGCTATACTCTTTTTATGTAAGTCTTAAAGCGCCATCCTCGTATTGGACTCCACATCCCCCATGCGTATTTTCTCGGCAATTATGGATGGATCCTTTTTCATCTTATTGGCGGTCGGAGTCGCGCCGCATATCCTTTTCCTTGATTGAGTGCCTTTTGTCGTACTCCCTCTTGCCTTTTGCCAGGGAGATGTTCAACTTTGCGTAGCCGTTTTGGGCTATGTAAAGACGGGTAGCCACTATTGTAAGCCCCTTTTCGCGGCTGGCCCGGAACAGTTTGCGAAGCTCCTTTTTTGTGAGCAGCAATTTGCGGTCCCGTCGCGGGTCGTGCTGGTTGAAGCTCCCCCACCAGTAATCGGCAATGTGCATGTTCTTAACATAAAGCTCTCCGCTCACAAAATAGCAATAAGAGTCGGCAAGCGAAGCCTTGCCTGCACGGATCGATTTGATCTCGGTTCCTGTAAGCACAATGCCCGCAGTAAAGCCCTCAAGAAGTTCGTATTCGAACGAGGCCCTTTTGTTCCTGATCTCTATTTTGCTTTTTGCTTTTGGCATCTTTTAAAAATTGAAACCCTGCTGGTTTATTGGCAGCAGAACTGCAAAAATAGTGTAAATTTGCCGAATGAAGCAAGAAATGGGAGAACAATTGATTTGCATAGTCGGCCCTACTGCCTCCGGAAAAACCAGGTATGCAGTACAAATGGCTTACAAGCTTGGCGGGGAGATAATATCGGCCGACTCAAGACAGGTGTACCGAGGTATGGATATCGGCACTGGAAAGGATTTGTCGGAGTACTCCATCAATGGCACCGACATCCCTTACCACCTCATTGACATTGCCGACCCCGGTTACAAATACAACATCTTCGAATACCAGCGGGATTTTCACAAAGCCTACAACGACATTACAAGCAGAGGAAAGCAGCCAATACTTTGTGGGGGCAGTGGCCTTTACATAGAAGCTGCAACACAGGGTTATTCACTGCAGGAGGTTCCGCCCGACCCAAAATTAAGGGAAGAGCTTGAGCAGCACCCCCACGAAATACTGGTGGAAATGCTGGAGCACTACAAGCCTCTGCACAACACCACCGACACCACCAGTCGCAAACGGCTCATCAGGGCGCTGGAAATTGCAATCCACACCCAAAGGCAGGAAGCAGGTACAACACCACTGCAGGTGTATCCCCCGGTGCAGGCAAGATACATCGGTATAAAGGTTAGCAGGGAAGAGCGGATTGCCCGGATAGACCGCCGCCTTAAACACCGTTTGCAAAACGGAATGATAGAAGAGGTTGATAATTTGCTTAAAAAGGGTTTGCCTCCCGAAGATTTGATCTATTACGGGCTGGAATATAAATTTGTTACACTATATTTAACCGGCAGAATCTCCAGGGAACAAATGGAGGAGTCATTGGCAGTTGCCATCCACCAGTTTGCCAAACGGCAGATGACATGGTTCCGGGGAATGGAACGCAAAGGAATCAAGATAGAATGGATAGAATTTAATATTTAGGATAGTATGGAAAGAGTCAATTGGATTAGAAGGGTATTGATGCTGGTTTTGGCCGGCTTGATGTTTCAAAGTGCTGCAAATGCACAAAAACAGGAAGAGATGAAGTTCACCGATATCGACGAGCTGATGCTTATCGGTAAAGGGTTCGACCAGACCACTGTCAAATACGGTAGGGTTCCGGAGGAGCTCAAGGCACAGCTGAGGCCCGAGCTGTTGAACCTGGGGTCCAACAGTGCAGGGCTGGCAGTCAGGTTCAACACCAACAGCTCCTATGTGGGTGTCAAATGGACCGTGATGCACAATGTGAGTATGAATCATATGCCTTTTACCGGCATCAAAGGAATGGACCTCTATGTGCTCGAAAACGGCAAATGGCATTACGTAGGAACAGCCCGTCCAAACAGTAAGGAGAACTTTGCAGTATTCGTGAAAGGTATGACCCGCCACAACCGGGAATATATTGCCTACCTGCCGCTTTATGACGGAGTGGAAAAGGTGGAGATAGGTGTGGAGCCCGAAGCTCAGTTACGTACCCCGCAAAACAACCGGCTGGTAAGGAGTGATTCCAAAAAACCGATACTTTTTTACGGAACCAGCATAACCCAAGGAGGATGTGCATCAAGGCCCGGAATGGCTTACCCCTCAATCCTGGCAAGGATGCTCGACAGGGAGACCATCAACCTCGGTTTTTCGGGTAACGGCAGGATGGATTTTTCCATGGCAAAAGCGATCAACATGACCGATGTGTCGGCAGTTGTGCTGGATTGCCTGCCCAATACCACAGCGCAGAGTGTGAGGGACAGTGCCTACAACTTTATCAAACACATTCTGGAGGCAAAACCCGGCATACCGCTGGTAATGATAGAGAACCCAAATTTCCCGTACCTCATCGTAGATATGGGGGTAAAGGCCGAGCTGGAGGAAGAGAACCAAGAGTGGAGGGAGCTATTCGCAACCTTGGTGAGCGAAGGCTACACAAATGTGACCTATGTGAGAGGCGACAACCTGTTGGGAGAAGATGGCGAGACCACCGTGGACGGAGTACACTTTACCGACCTTGGGTTCCTGAGGTATGCAGAGGCTTTGCTCCCTTACTTCAAGGAGATATTCGGGCTCGAATAGCCCTCACCCTCCTTACTGTTCAAACAAAGGCAACCCCGATGTGGGGTACTGGAAAATCCTCAAACCAAACTGCGGCACTATGGCCATTACATGGTCAAAAATGTCGGACTGGATATTCTCATAATCGACCCAATTCTTGTTGGAGATAAAAAAGTACAGCTCAACCGGGATGCCCTTCTCGGTGGGCTGTAGTTGCCTTACCATTGCAGTCATGTTATGGTTTACCTCGGGATGCCTGCGCAGGTACTCTTCCAGGTAGGCACGGAAAACCCCGATGTTGGTCTGGCGGCGTCCGTTGACCAGCATGCTGTTATCGTAGCCGTACTCCTGATTGTATAGTGCAATTTGCTCTTCGGTACTGTGGATGTACTCCTTGAGGTATGCTATTTTCTTGAACTGTTCGAGCATTTCGGGAGTGCAAAACCTTATGGTGTTCATATCTATGAGAACCGACCTTTTCACACGCCTCCCCTCGGACTCCTGCATGCCCCTCCAGTTTTGGAAGGATTCGCTCACAAGTGAGTAGGGGGGGATGGTGGTTATGGTCTTGTCAAAATTGCGGACCTTTACCGAGTAGAGGCTGATCTCTTCCACATCGCCGTCTGCCCCGTATTTTGGAACGGTAATCCAGTCACCGGGACGCAGCATGTCGTTCACGGAGAGTTGCCAGCCCGCCACAAAACCCAGGATACTGTCCTTGAAGATTAGCATCAATATGGCCATGGAGGCACCTAATGCAGCAAAAAGTGAGGTGAAACTGGTGTTCACAAGTATGCTGATGATCACGATTGCACCTACAAAATAGGCCAGGACCGCAACAATCTGGAATACCACCTTCATAGGTTTGTCGGCATACTCCTTGGAACGTGAAAAGATAACGGTGAGAGCTTTGGTGGAGGCTCCGATTGCACCCAGGATGGCTATGACTATGTAGATCTGGGCGGCCCTCTGCATCACCACTACCCATAATTCGCTACGCAAAGCAATGGGTGCGGCAAGGTTGACTATGATGCCCGGAATAACCCTTACCAAGTGTTTTACAACCTTGTGCTCAATAAACACATCGTCCCATTTGACCGGAGTGTATCTGGCAAAATGGACAATGATCCGGTAAACCACCAGCCTGGAAAAGAGATTGGCAGCCCACGCCAAAAGGAAAAGCAAGGAGACACTTATAACCTCGTCGAGGCTTTTTGCAAGAGAGGGGGATACCCCCCACTCAAGCAATAAGCCATAAATTGTATCTACTATCCCGAACAGAGCTGTTGCCCTGGTTGTCAATTCTGTTTCAATCATAGGCAAAAAATGTTAAAGACTTTAGTTTTCCAGCCAGCCTTCGCAGCTGCACATGAGGTTTCGGTCCCCGTAACCGTTGTCTACCCGGGCAACGTGTGGCCAAAACTTGTTGTCGCGTATCCATTCCAGAGGGTAGGCAGCAGTTTCGCGACTATAGGGGTGGCTCCACTCCGAGGCTGTAACTTCGTTTACTGTATGAGGTGCATTTTTAAGAGGGTTGTCGGCTTTGTCCATTGTTCCGTTCTTGACAGCTTCGCACTCCTGTTTGATGGCAATCATTGCATCCACAAACCTGTCCAGCTCTGCCTTGGATTCGCTCTCGGTAGGTTCTACCATGAGGGTATCGACCACAGGGAAGGAGAGGGTGGGGGCGTGGAACCCGTAATCCATAAGCCTCTTTGCAATATCGGTGGCATCGATTCCATACTCCTTGCGGAATTCGCGCAGATCCAGTATACACTCGTGGGCAACCCGGCCGTTCTCGCCACTGTAAAGGGTTTTGTAATGGTCTTTCAGTTTTTCCGACACGTAGTTTGCATTCAATATGGCAACCTCGGTGGCACTCCTGAGCCCTTGCTGCCCCAGTAGCTTGATATATGCATGAGTAACAGGCAGCGCCATAGGGTAACCGTAAGGAGCAGAGCTCACAGCCTTTGCACCTTTGCCACTGCAGTTTTCCATGAAGGGATGGCAGGGAAGGTAAGGGGCAAGCTCTTTTGTACAGCAGATCGGACCAATTCCCGGACCACCTCCGCCATGAGGTATTGCAAATGTCTTGTGCAGGTTAAGGTGGCAAACATCGGCCCCTATGAAGCCGGGATTTGTAATCCCAACCTGGGCATTCATGTTTGCACCATCCATGTAAACCAGGCCGCCGTTCTCGTGGATTATATCCATGATCTCACGGATGCTGGCCTCGAAAACACCATGTGTAGAAGGGTAGGTTATCATTATGCAGGAGAGGTTCTCTTTGTGCTCCTCTGCCTTTTTGCGGAGTTCGTCTACATTTATGTTGCCTTTCTCGTCGCAGGGAACCAAAACGATCTCCATGGCTGCCATTGCTGCCGAGGCGGGGTTGGTACCGTGAGCCGATGTAGGTATGATTGCCACGTTGCGCCGGGGGTTGCCGTTTGCAATATGGAAGGCACGGATTGTCATAAGGCCTGCATACTCACCTGCCGCACCCGAGTTGGGTTGTACCGAGCAGGCAGCAAAACCGGTGATCCTGGCAAGGTCCTCTTCTATCTCACGGATCATCTCCATGTATCCCTTAGCCTGGTCTGCAGGCACAAAAGGGTGCATGTTGGTAAGTTCGCTCCAGCTTAGCGGCATCATCTCCACCGCAGCATTGAGCTTCATTGTACATGAGCCCAGAGGGATCATCGAATGGGTGAGGGAGAGGTCTCGACGCTCAAGCTTCTTGATATACCTCATCATATCGGTCTCGGAGTGGAACTTGTTGAAGGTGGCCTCCTGCATGAATTTGCTTTCGCGTGCAAGGAAAATCTCCTTGTGCACAGCACCGGGGCACTCTTTTATGTCGATACCAAATATTGAAAGGATCTCGATTACCTCCCTGCAGTTGGAGAGCTCGTCGAAACTCATCCTTACAGAATCCTCTGAAGGGTAGTAGAAATTGTACCCGGCAGCAAGGGCCTTTTCTTTGATTGTCCCGGCATCAACTCCCTGCACCTCTATTGTATCAAAGAAGTTTTGTGCAGCCAGCCTGTATCCTTTAGCCTTTAGGGCATCGGCAGCAACGGATGCATATTTATGTATGCCCGAGGCTATATCTTTGATACCATCAGGGCCATGGTAAACTGCATACATACCGCACATTGTGGCCATAAGGGCTGTTGCAGTACAAATGTTGGAGGTGGCCTTTTCACGTTTGATGTGTTGTTCGCGGGTCTGCAGCGCCATCCTTAGTGAAGGGTTGCCGAGCCTGTCTACGGATACCCCTATGATACGGCCGGGCATGTTGCGTTTGTACTCGTCGCGGGTTGCCATGAAACCGGCAGTAGGACCGCCAAAGCCCATTGGAAGTCCAAACCTTTGAGCCGTACCTACGGCTATGTCGGCACCCCAGGCAGCGGGCTCCTTGAGCACTGCCAGTGCCATAAGGTCGGTGACAGCTGTTACCAGAACTCCCTTTTCGTGCGCATTAGTGCAAAACCGTGAATAGTCACATACTTCTCCGTTGGCTGCAGGGTATTGCAAAACTGCTCCAAAACATTTGTCGTCAAAGGTGTATTCGTCAAACTTGCCCAGACGGACCTCGATGTTGAGTGCCTCTGCCCTGGTCTCTATTACTGCAAGTACCTGAGGGAATATGTTTTGGTCTATGAATACTATGTTTTTGCCTGCTTTTTGTGCATCCCTGGAACGGAGTTCATACATCATCCTCACAGCCTCGGCAGCAGCGGTGGAGTCGTCCAGCATGGAGCTGTTGGCCATTTTGAATCCGGTAAGGCCGGCGACCATTGTCTGGAAGTTGAGCAGAGCCTCCAGGCGACCCTGGGAAATCTCGGCCTGGTATGGGGTGTAAGATGTATACCAGCTGGGGTTTTCGAATACGTTTCTCACCACCACCGGCAAGGTGCCTGTACCGTAGAAACCCAGCCCTATCATGGAGCGCATGTTCTTGTTTTGTGACACCATTGCCTTAAGGCCTGCGAGGTACTCCTGTTCACTGATCGCCTCACTCATTTCCAGAGGTTTGTCCAAAATAATGTTGGCAGGGACCGTTTGCCGTACAAGCTCATCAAGGGAGCCTGCCCCGATTGTATTGAGCATTTCTGCTATCTCATTTTCACGCGGACCATTGTGCCGGTGTATAAAAGGAGTTGACATATAGTACTATTTGTTAGATTATTAATAACATATGGAAAACACAAAGGTATACAAAAAATCCCGGAATTTGGTTATTAAAATATTTTCATATTTTTGTCCTGTATCAAATCAAAAACCTATGAATCTACTAAAAAGAAAAATCTCTGAATTGCAGGAGCGTACAGCCAAGGCACTGCAAGGCGGCGGGGCAAATGCCATTGCAAAACAGATTGCTATGGGAAAACTCCCTGCCAGAGAGAGGATCAACCAATTGCTGGATCCAGGCTCCTTTTATGAGTACGACCTCTTCATTGAACACGAAGCCAGGGAGTTCGGAATGGAAGGAAAGGATCTTGCAGGTGATGGTGTAGTTATCGGGACCGGAACCATCAAGGGTAAACCGATTGCCATCTATGCCCAGGACTTTACTGTTGCAGGTGGTTCGCTGGGCTCCATGCACGCCCGCAAGATTACGAAAATCATGGACTACGCTCTAAGGATGCGTATTCCTCTGATAGGGATCAATGACTCCGGGGGAGCCAGGATACAGGAGGGTGTAAACTCACTTGCCGGGTACGGAGAGATATTTTTCCGCAATACTCTTGCAAGTGGTGTGATACCACAACTTTCGGTGATTTTGGGACCCTGCGCAGGAGGAGCTGTTTACTCTCCGGCACTTACCGACTTTGTCTTTGTTGTAGACAAGATCTCCAAGATGTTCATCACAGGGCCGGAGGTAATCAAATCGGTATTGGGCGAAGAGATAGACATGGAATCCCTTGGAGGGGCACGTATCCATAGTGAGATCACGGGCAATGCACACTTTTTTGCCCACAGCGAACAGGAGTGTTTCGAGCAGATCAAGACACTTTTGGAGTATATACCTTCCCACAACGAGTGCAAATGTACCGGCAAAAAGGTAGAACAGCCCGATACCAAAAACTTCAAAATCGATAAGATTGTCCCTGTCGATCCAACAAAACCCTACGATGTAAGGGATGTGATCAGGGCAGTTACCGACAGCTCGGAATTCTTTGAAGTGCAGGAGCTTTGGGCAGCAAACATTGTGATTGGCTTTGGCCGTATCAACGGGTGCACAGTAGGATTTGTGGCCAACCAGCCACTGGTGCTTGCAGGGGTCCTCGATTGTGATTCCAGCGACAAGGCTGCAAGGTTTATCCGTTACTGTGACTCGTTCAATATCCCCATCGTTACCCTGGAAGACCTTCCGGGATATCTGCCGGGAGTGGACCAGGAACATGCAGGTGTGATCCGTCACGGGGCCAAATTGCTCTATGCATACAGCGAAGCTACCGTTCCCAAAGTAACCGTAATCCTGCGTAAAGCCTACGGAGGAGGATATATTGCAATGAACTCACGCCACCTCAGGGCAGACTTTGTCTTTGCCTGGCCGATGGCAGAGATTGCAGTTATGGGCCCCGAAGGTGCAGCAAACATAATCTTCCGTAAGGAGATAATGGAGGCAGAGGATCCCGAGGCAATGCGCAAACAAAAGGTAGAAGAGTACAAACAAAAGTTTGCCAACCCATACGTTGCCGCAGCCAAAGGTTACATCGACTCTGTAATAGACCCCAAGGATACCAGGAAATTCCTGATTCATGCATTCGAAGTTTCGGCCAATAAGGTTGTTAAAAGACCAAGCAAGAAGCATGGTATTCCACCATTTTAACCAACTTAAAAGCATAACTGATGAAAATATCGGAAAAAAGGGCCCTGGTCCAAAAACGGAAGCTTGAGGAGGAGAAAAAAAAGATAAGACTGGAAAAGAAAATTGCCAGGGAAAAAAGCAGGAAAACCGCCGGGAAATCAACCAAAAGCGTAAAAGCCAAGAGTTCAAAAGGCTCAAAGATTGTTGATGTAACCCCGGCGGAGACGCTTCAGATTTTTCCTGACGCAAGGATTTTTTCTACAAACCTCACAAACAAGTTCCGGAACAGGAAAGTATGGCAACGCCCCGATACCCAGGAGATAAAATCGATTATCCCGGGCGTTGTTTCCTCTTTCGAAGTTAAAGAGGGAGACCATGTTGAGGCGGGTGCACATCTGTTGACCTACGAAGCTATGAAGATGCAAAACATAGTTTTGGCACCTTTTGCAGGAACAGTCGAGAAGATCTATGCAAAAGTGGGAGAGAAAACCCCAAAAGGGGTGGTCCTGCTCTACCTGAAATCGGATGACGCGATTGTCCACGAGATCGAGGATGACTCTACCTCCGGCGATCTAGGTCTAATCGTATAAAAACAAACAAGAAAACAGTAAAGCTCCAAAGGGATGATCCCCCGTAGCTCACAAAGGGCAGGGGGATTCCTATTACCGGCATGAGCCCGATTGTCATGCCGATGTTTATGAGAAAGTGCATGAAAATTACCGATGCCAGCGAGTATCCGTAAATCCGTATAAATACATCCTTTTGTTTGTCGGCAGAGTTTATAATCCGTATGATCAAAATAAGGTAGAGGGAAATAAGGATTGCCGAGCCAACAAACCCCCACTCCTCACCGATGGTGCAAAAGATAAAGTCCGTACTCTGCTCAGGAACAAAATTGTATTTGGTTTGAGTACCCTGCAAAAATCCTTTTCCCCAAAAACCTCCCGAACCGATCGCGATTTTTGACTGGTGCACATTATAGCCGGCACCTTTGAGGTCTACATTGATTCCCAGCAGGTTCTCTATCCTGGCTTTTTGGTGCGGCTGCAAAACATTTTCAAAGAAAAACTCCACAGAAAAGATCAGCACTACCGAGGCAACGAAAACCATTGTGATGTGCCACATATGGGAAGCTTTGGATTTGAACAGCTTGTAAACATGAAACGCAAGCACCGGCAATACTACCAAAGCCAGCCAACCCTCTTGGGGCAAAACCAGCCTCTCCTTGATATAATCGAGTTCTCCAAACTGCGGGGAGAATATCATTGCAGGAATGAAAAGCAAGAGGAAAAAAAGATGCTGCAACGGGTATTTGCCGGCAACACCCCTCACCAGGACCATTATGGAGATCAGTACAATCAGGGCTGCGAACAAGGATATTCCAAGAGTAACCAGGAAAAGGACAATAGCCAAAAATCCTACTGCCAGGAACCATCCGCTCATCCCTTCACGGTAAAGCATAAAAATAAATGCAGAGTATACAAGTGCCGAACCGGTCTCCTTTTGCATTATAATCAACAATACAGGGACCATGATTATGAGAGTGGTCCTGATAATGCCACTTGGCGAACGTAGCTGGAAACCGTATTTGGACATCAATGAGGCAAGGGCAATTGTGGTGGCGATTTTGGAAAGCTCTGCAGGCTGGAACCTAACCGGGCCAAACTCAAACCACGACCTGGACCCGTTTACCTCGATACCCAGGAAAATCACAGCAACAAGCAAAAGTAAAGAGCCTCCGTATATAAGGCCCGAAAGGGTGTCGTAAATCTTGGGGTTGATCAGGAACAGGATGGCAAAGGCAATAACATAGGATGTCACCATCCAGATGAACTGCATGCCGTACCTTTGGGAAAGGTCAAATATGGTAGCGTGTTCCTCGTCGTAAACTGCCGAAAATATACTTACCCAGCCAATGACGGTCAGGACCAGGTAGACCAGCACCAATGTCCAGTCGAGTTTCCGGTATTCTTGTCCAGCGATCATTCCTTTGGTTGTTTATTTTTTAATTGGTACATTTTGCATAAGGTTGCCCTCTTTTATCCTCTCTTCCAGATAAAGACGTGAAATCTCCCTTGTGAGGTACTTCTCTATTATGAGGGAGGCTATCGGTGCTGCCCATGTTGCACCAAACCCGGCATTTTCTATGTATGCCGCCACTGCAATCTTGGGGTTGTCCCGTGGTGCAAAGCAAATGAACACTGAGTGGTCCCTGCCGTGGGGGTTTTGTGCCGTGCCTGTCTTTCCGCAAATGTCAAGACCTGGCACCGCGGCCACTCTTGCCGTTGCACCTGAGCCGGGCAATGAGTTTACCGCAAGGTACATCCCTTCAATTACCTTGTGGAAATTGGCGGTGTCTACAAGAGTATAGTGTTTTTCCAAAAACTGCGGATTCAACAGGGTGTCGGGAGAGCCTTTGATAAGGTGGGGAGTATAATAAAAGCCCCTGTTCGCAATGGTTGCTGCAAGGTTTGCAAGGTGCAGCGGAGTGGTGCCGAGCTCACCCTGTCCAATGGCCAGGGAGATTATTGAGAGCGACTTCCAGCGGTTTTTACCGTGGATCTTGTCGTAGGTTCCGGATGTGGGCAAGGTGCCTCCCTGCTCGGAGGGCAGGTCGCTGCCAAGTTTTTGGCCAAAGCCAAAACTCATCACCATCTCCCTCCAGCGTTCGAATCCTTCCGTGACAGAGCCATATTTGGGGTTGTCTATGATATCCCTGAATGCTATGCAATAATAGGTATTGCACGACATCATGATGGACTCGGTGAGGTCTGTAGGTGATGAGTGGGGGTGGCAGGCGACCCCTCTGCCCACGGTATATCCACCATAGCAACTGTAGCGGGTCTCACTCTCCAATACACCCTCCTCCAGTCCAATAAGGGCGTTAACCAGCTTGAATACCGACCCGGGAGGGTACGGCGACATGGTGGCACGGTTGAACATTGGTTTGTATGGATCGGTTACAATCTCACCGTAGAATTTGTTGATGGAAGCAAGTTTGGATACCTCTATCCCCGGGCTGGAGATGAGGGCAAGGATCTCTCCTGTGGAGGGCTCTATAGCCACCACACTGCCCACTTTGTTTTGCATGAGCATCTCACCGTACTGCTGCAGCTTTGCATCAATGGAGCTGATGATGGTTTTGCCGGGTATGGCCGGTTTGTCGTATTTGCCGTCGGCAAAGCTGGACTTGACCTGG
>SABC01000157.1 GCA_009929175.1 Bacteroidia bacterium
GCTTCAACTTTTCGTATCTTCATATTCAACCTCTTCCAAAGCCAGTAGTTTCTGTTTGATATCCACTCCCCACAGGAAGCCGCCGAGCTTACCCCCGGCACCCACCACACGGTGGCAAGGGATTATGATGGGAATCGGGTTTCTCTTGTTCGCGCTTCCCACGGCACGTGCCGCCCGGGGATTGCCCGCGCAAACTGCGATTTGCCCATAGGTTCGGGTCTCTCCGTAAGGGATTTTTTTGAGCTCTTCCCACACCCTTAATTGAAAGGGAGTCCCCCGGGGCAAGAGCGGCAATGGGCTCCAATCCACCTCTTCTCCTCTCAGGTAGGCCTCCAGCAGCGCGAAAGCACGGCCCAAAAGCGGTGTATCCGAGGCTCGCGTATCCGCGCCGGAACCCCCCTTCTCCCAAAAGAGTTCCGTGATGAAACCTCTTTCTTCGGTGATGCCAATGCGGCCCAACGCCGTCTTCCGATATCCGGTTTGTCTTTTCTGGAATTCGTCCTTCATCTCTCCCGAATCCTACCACAAGACCCAAATTTTTTCGCCTGTTTTTTATGCAATATATTTCGAAAGCTCTTTCCCCTATGATTCCTTCCTCCTGAAGAT
Organism: Bacteroidia bacterium; assembly: GCA_009929175.1. Lineage (GTDB taxonomy): Bacteria > Bacteroidota > Bacteroidia > Bacteroidales > UBA932 > Bact-08. Next base: position 607 of record SABC01000157.1, read on the forward strand.
ATTCTCTTTCCTCCCCAGGGCTCTCTGTACTATCCTCATCCCCCGAGACAAAGATGAAGCCGACAATCCATCAGAAAGTTCAATGCCGCCTCCGGGAGATGGCCGAGCCCTCGCTCCGGGCATTTGCCAGCACGATTATCCCGGGCGCCGTCAATATCCTAGGGGTACGCACTCCCAGGCTCAGAGCCCTGGCTCGCGAAATCTGCAGCGATGATTGGCGCGCCTGGCTCAGCCTGGCCACGGAAGATTCCCACGAGGAAACCGTTTTGCAAGCCATGATCATCTGTGAGGCCCGGATGGAACCGGAAGAGCGGCTCGAACTCGTCCGGTCTTTCATCCCCAAAATCACCAACTGGGCAACCTGCGACGTCTTTTGCGCCGGACTCAAGGACGCCCGGAAATATCCTGAGCGTTACTGGGATTTCATCCAACCTTACCTCCACGACTCGAGGGAGTTCCATATCCGTTTCGGCGTCGTCATGATGCTGACTCACTTCGTCACGGAACCCTGTCTGGAACGAATCCTCAGCCTGCTTGACGGAATCCGGCACGAGGGCTACTACGTGAAGATGGCTGTAGCCTGGGCGCTATCGGTCTGCTTCATCAAGTTCCCCGAACGGACACTGCGATACTTGCAAAACAACCACCTCGATGATGAGACCTTCAACAAGGCACTCCAGAAAATAATTGATTCTTTCCGGGTAGACCGGAAAACCAAAGACGTCATCCGGGCCCTCAGGCGCAAGGCACCTCAAAAGAGTTAAGTTTTCCCCGCGTATCTGGAAACAATGCCCATTGGCTGGAATAAACGGGGCACCCTGACTTATAAACTCGAAGGAACGGGATATGAATTAATTTCCAACAAAGATCCGACACATACGACTCGGTTTAAAAAATAAAGAGCGTTAAAGTGTGGCCGGAAGAAGTTATGAGGAAGGCTATCAATATATGTATAAGGTATTCCAAAATCAACCCTTACGTTGAACATTCTCCTTCAGAACCTTTGCAGGATTTCCGGCAATAATCACATTATCCGGGAATTTTCCGCAAACGACACTACCGGCCCCTACTACACAATTTTTTCCTAATTCCGTTCCTTTCAAGATAATGGAATTTGCTCCAATAAAACATCCATCACCAATTCTAATTGGCCTCATTAAAATAGCACTCTGTTCTCTGTTCTCTGTTCTCTGTTCTCTGTTCTCTGTTCTCTGTTCTCTGTTCTCTGTTCTCTGTTCTCTGTTCGCAGGAGAGCGGGTGAAAATCATTATCAATGATTTTGCAGTTGCCCCCAACCAGCACATCATTTCCAACATCAATAGAATTCATGGAATAAATGGTTGAACCGGAAATTCCACAGTTTTCTCCTATACGAATTTTTCCTCCGTGCCTTGCCACAACAATACATCGTTGATATAGCCCCAGAAGATTGCTCAACGGTCCGCTGTTAAACGTTGTCCCTTTTCCAATCTGAATTGATGAACCGGCAAAGGAATGTACAACAGTAAACCCATTATAACGAACTTTTCTAAAATCCTTCATTTTTCGAAGGAGATATGAAAGATACAAGCAGATAAAACGTATCATATTACCTCACATTATAGTTCCTCATAAGAATATCTATGAGAATAAAAAACAAAAGTTTTCAATCTACGTAACAACTGAGTAGGACCTCCTACCCCGTTGTAAAACAAATATCAAAAACAACGGGCTCAGCATAGAGGAATTCATATAATAAATCAATTAAATATTTCGTTACACTAATCTTTTTCAACAAAAAACACTAAACACACCACGTTACCCTTTATCTCTCAAGAACTTAGGAAGATAAAAATATTGCAAATTATTTTGTCAGAATTACTTGAGCAAAACCCATTTTTGTGATAAGGTACCCCGTCTGCATTTCGGAGCAGTTTTGTATATGGCATCGAATTCTAATTTCAAGGCGAAGAAAAGTTCTGTTTTAAAACCAACCACAACCAGGAAAGCGGCTGTGGCGGCTCGTTCAAAAACCCCAAAAGAGGAACTGAAGGAGCAAAAGACTTTATCAAAAAAACCCATTGCAAAGGAGAAGGTTATAGA
>SABC01000158.1 GCA_009929175.1 Bacteroidia bacterium
GTTTTTAGTGGTTGCATTCATAGAATCAATGATATACCCTAAAATTGCACCAATAATTCCAAATACAACTACACCAAAAAAGACATTAATAGCTAAATCGCCTTCACTTAAAATATCTCCAAAATTTTCCATGTAGCCACCAATTCCACCAACTTTTGCTCTTACCATTTCTGATTGAAAATAGTAGCTCAATGGAATGCCCATTAGAGCACCCACAATAGCAAGTAAAGTAGTCATTTTTCTGTTTGATCCAGTACCACTCTGTTCTTCTGGTGTTTGAATTTGATTATCTTCTGTTCCCATAACAAACCATATTTATTGTGTTTATAAAATGTAAATTCAACTTAAAAGATGGAGCCGACCGGCTATTTTCAAGAGAGCGATTGAGTACTGAAAATCAGCCATTAAAATTAATAATATTATTTTAGCAATTTGCTATAATTAAAATAAATTTCCATTTATGCTCATCAGCCCTGCATCTAAACTCTTAACCATTTCCAGAATTACTCCTGAAAGGTGCGATTCGCGGCCGGCTTGCTCGCCACACCCTGCCGCAGTTTTTGGCAAGTAATTGTATTTCTGGGACTTTCAAAATGCATTTTTTTAAATGCATTTTCTTTACAAACTCAACACTTATTAAAAATGTCTGCAACACTTATTAAAAAATGTCTGGAGCAAATAGCTCTAAACCTGATACTTGCCAAAAACTGTGGCAAGGTGCCGCCCGGGCTGCGAGAATGACCTGCACTGCCGGATGGCTAAACCGGCGGAGCACCACTCACCACTTAAACCGGCCGGGAAACGGCCGTAGAAACGGCGTAGCACCATATAATCTTGGCGGGAGGCGGTGAAATGGGAGAAGGCGGGTGAGGTTTGACAGGGATATTCGTTTATCTAACAGTATGTTAGGTGTTTAAAAATTAGGTTTTTAAAAAGTTTTTCAAAAAGCGATTTGCAATCACATGTTTTCTAAGCACATAAACGAATATCACTGTCAACCCGTGCCGGGCGTGAGGCTTGGCGGTTAACCGCCAGCCCGGCCTGAGTTGGCCATTCGGCAGAAGACACATTGCCGCAGTTTTTGGCAGGTAGCTAACTAACTGCAAGTTGCAAAAATCGATTCTTTAAACACCTAAATTTCTGCTACTTGCCAAAAACTGCGGCAAGGTGCTCCCCCGAGGACGGGAAGCCGCCGGGAGCCAAGCCGGCAGGCCCGGAGGGCGGGCCGGCGAGGCGGGCGGGGGCCGAAGACGGGACGGCGCCAGGCCGCCTCGCGGTCTGGCTGCCGGCCTGGCGGGCGGGGGCCAGGAGCCGGGGCCGCGCCGGTTACTCAGTATACCCCGGATTTTGCTGGAGCTCGGGGTAGATTTTGCGTTCGGTGTGTGAGATTGGAAGGACTATTTTGTTGAAGTTCCAGTCGATGGTGCCGGGGCAGCCTGCCGATTGGGCGAAGTTGTGGCCGTCGCCGTCAAGCCGGGTTATGGATTTGCCCAGGCGCATCTGGTCAAAGAATCGGTGTCCCTCTCCTATGAATTCTTTGCGTCGCTCAATCTGGATGAGGTCGTCTGTGGCGGTGACTTTGGTCACGGCCGGATTGGCGCGTTTGCGGATTACATCAAGGTAATTGCTTGCGGCGGTTGCTCCTGCGCTCCCCTTGAGGGCTCCCTCGGCGGCTATCAGGTATGCCTCTGAAAGTCTGAGGAGTTTAGGGTTGTTGAGCCTGAAGTTGGTACCTCCGTTGCCCGGGAATTTGTTTAGCCAGGCTTTAGGTTTGTCGTATTGTGAGTCGTATCTGACAAACTGGGCGCGGATGTCGGCAGGGTCGGCCTCAATAAGGTTTATCCAGGCAACTGTCGGGATAAGGGAGGCTCCTGCTGATGGGCTGCCGTGCCACAAGTTGTGCCAGTAGGAGGCGTATCCGCCGTCGTCGTCTATATTGGACTGGGCCGATACAAAGAGTTCCAGCAGGGTCTCGGGTGCGCCGGTCTCTTTCCAGTAGTTTATGTACTGGTCACGGGATGCGAGGGCGTAAGGTGACTGGTCAATAACCTCTTTTGCTGCGTTGTGTGCGTTATCCCACTCGCCTTTGTAGAGGAATACCCTTGCCTGGAGGAGTTTTGCTGCCCAGTAGTTGAAGTGTCCGGTATTCTTTGATTTTGAGAGGAGTGGAAGTGCTGTTGTAAGGTCCTGCAACACTTGTGTGTATGTTTGGGCTACGGTACTTCTTGGGAGTTTGGAGTTTGAGGGGGCCAGGATCTCGGTAATGAGAACTGCTCCGAGTGATGCTCCGTTGTCTTTCATATATGGGTATCCGTAGAGCCTTGCAAGGTCAAAGTAAACCAGTGCCCTTACAGCCAGTGCCTGTCCCATAAAGTCGTTTTTCTTGGCTATGTCTGATGCTGTGGTGGCGTTTAGGTTGCCTATGTTTGCAATTAGGGTGTTGCATCTCATTATGGTCTGGTAGCACTTTTTCCAGATCTCAAAATATGTGCTGCTCTCAGATTCATATCCGAATGTGTAGATCTGTACCCATCCGGTGCTCATTACCCTTGGCTGGATATTGTCACCACGCTGGTCTCCCATAAGCTGCATAAGGGTTCCGTAATAGTCCGAATATTTCATATCCACATAGAGTCCGTTTACGGCTACTCCTGCGTCGTATATGGTTTTCATAGCTGTCTC
>SABC01000159.1 GCA_009929175.1 Bacteroidia bacterium
AAGTATTCTGTGGGCTATATTCGGTTTTTCTCTTGCCTATGGCAATGATGTCCATGGAATTATTGGTGATTCTTCATTTTTATTCATGCTGGGGGTAGGAATAACGCCGCATGCTTCAATTGCTTCCAATATTCCATTTGTTCTATTTTTTGTATTTCAGCTTGCTTTTGCAATAATCACACCGGCACTAATATCGGGAGCAATAGCGGAAAGGACCTGCTTCAAGGCGTACACTGTCTTTATAGCCACATGGTTGCTTTTTGTATATTCGCCTGTAGTTCATTGGGTGTGGGGGGGCGGATACCTTGCACAAAAGGGAGTTCTTGATTTTGCCGGAGGACTTGTAATACATTTAACAGCAGGAGTCTCAGCAATTGCTGCTGTTATTATGATAGGTCCCAGAAAAGAAATTGATAACACACCATGTGCCATGGGTTACGTATCTATTGGAGCCGGAATACTATGGGCAGGTTGGTTTGCGTTCAACGGAGGAAGTGCACTTGCTGCGAATACTACAGCTGCTATTGCTGTAGCAAATACATTGATCGCAAGTTCATCGGGTATATTCGGATGGCTTGTGATCGGACGCCTATTCTCTGAAAAAATGACTCTTCTGGATATCCTGTTTGGCGGAATAGCAGGATTGATCATAATTACCCCAATGGCAGGCTATGTTGATCTATGGTGCAGCCTACCTGTCGGATTTATTGGAGGTATAGTTTGTTCGTCTGCAGTTCGATTTAGGACCGCAAGAGGATGGGATGACACCCTTGACGTTTGGGCACTGCACGGCATAGGCGGAGCCTCAGGGGTAATACTTACAGGTGTATTCGCCAATCCGGTCCTTGCGCCTGCAGGCGGGATTTTATATGGCAATGCCTCCCAGTTAGCAATACAGATAATAAGTGTTGTTCAGGTAACTGTTTACTCTTTTGTTTTAACTATAGTGTTGCTGCGTGTAATTGCATTTTTTACACCACTGCGACTTAGTGAAATAGATGAAAATATTGGTTTTGACAATATCCGGTGTTAGATAAAAATTCAATATAAAATTTAGAAAATAGGGGGAGGAATAATAATGGCTGGTTCAATGATGAAAAACGAGGGCAGGGTCTTTGAAGCCGAAGAACTTAAAGAGGTGTTTTCGTGGGGATACACCCCTGCAAAAGTAAAAAGAGGATACGCGGGAGGGTACCTGAAGGTAGATCTTTCGTCTGGAAAAATCTCAAACTCTGAGATTACCGAGCAGGACAAAGAGATTTTCGTAGGAGGGAGAGGACTTGGACTCAAGTCTCTCTGGGAAAGGCTCAAGCCAGGAATGAAGTGGAATGATCCCGAGGTTCCTATAATTGTTTCAGGTGGTCCTATCTGCGGTATCACTCAATATCCGGGAACCGGGAAATCACTGGTGGTTTCACTTTCACCTATGACCGGGGTGCCTATTGACTCAAATGTTGGAGGTCACTTTGGCCCGCTTCTCAAAATGTCAGGATGGGATGCTCTTGAAATAACAGGCAAATCAGAAAAACCTGTAATTCTTTACATAGACGGGGACAACGGCAAAGTCTCAGTCTTTGAGGATTTCATAGAGGCAGTTGACTCTCATCTCATATGCGAAGATCTTACGGATCATTTTGGAAAAGTGCACGAGAAAAAGCATCATGTGGCAGTTATCTGTACGGGCAGAGCAGGGAAAACAAGTCCTATGGCGATGCTCAACTTCTCTATGTATGACATCCCCCGTAAAGGCGTAAGGATGAAACAGGCAGGACGCGGCGGCATAGGGATGGTCCTTGAGGACAAAAACATCAAGGCCATTGTTGTCAGGACCTCAAAGCCAATTGGCAATTTTAACGATCCAGCGGACGAAAAGACACTTAACGAGCTGGGGCAGAGAGTTCATAAAGAATGTCTAAAGCTTGACAGAGGTTATCTGAACATGAGAAGGGTAGGCACTCCGCAGCTTGTTAAGTACTGCAATGCCGTACACCTCCTTCCTGTCAACAACTACAAATACGGCAGCCACCCCGAATCCTGGAAAGTTGCAGACCCGATCTGGGAAAAACTTTTCTCACAGGATAAGCCTGATGGATGCTGGTATGGGTGTACGATGCAGTGCGCCAAATCCGTTTCAGGATTTGAATTAAAAACAGGCCCCTACAAGGGGCATCATGTTCTTGTAGACGGCCCTGAATACGAGACACTTGCCGGAGTTGGCCCTAATTGCGGCATATTCAGCACCAGCCACATTCTTGAGATGAACTTCTACCTTGACACCTATGGGATGGATTCCATTTCAGCTGGTACCGGAATGGCATTCATTATGGAATGCTACGAAGCCGGAGTTATCGACAAGGAAAAGACGGGCGGACTTGAGCTCTACTTCGGAAACCAGGATGCGGCACTTGAACTGCTTCATCAGATGGCGGACGGAGTCGGTTTCGGGGCAATTGCCAACAAAGGCATCCGTTACATGAAAAAATACTTTGAAGAGAATTACGGAGCCGACCCCAAATTCCTCCATGACATAGGGATGGAAAACAAGGGACTTGAATATTCCGAGTATGTAACAAAAGATACCCCTGCACAGTGGTCGGGATACGCAATGGCAAACAAGGGACCGCAGCATGACGAGACCTGGATGATGGGTATGGAG
>SABC01000160.1 GCA_009929175.1 Bacteroidia bacterium
AGCATAAGCTGATTGTGCAATTATCGGAATTTTTGGCGAGAATTCCTTAATTTTTTGCGCTGCAGTGTAACCGTCAATAACAGGCATTTTGATATCCATGAGTACAAGAGTCACTTTTTCGTTCTCACGGCAAATGTCAATAGCCTCCTGTCCGTCTTTTGCCTGGATGTGTTTCAACCCAAGCTTGTTGAGTAATTCATCCAGATACAGGTAGTTGTACTCCTCATCTTCTGCAACCAGTATCAAACCGGTGCTTTCAACATTCTTGTTTTCCATGTTTGTCCCTAATATATTGGTTTATATGGTATTTCTAAATAAAAAACAGAACCCTCTCCGGATACCGACTCCACTCGAATCCTGCCACCCATTATGTCCGCAAAAGCTTTTGCTATTGAGAGTCCCAGTCCCATACCTGTGTTCAATGCGCCTGATTTGTCGTCAATTTTCCTGAACTTCTCGAATATAATCTGCTGGCGCTCTTTCTCTATTCCAATACCTGTGTCTTTTACGAAAAATAACAGGTATTCATTCTTTACTCCTGACTTAAGGTCATATCCAAATGTAACATTGCCTTTCTTGGTATATTTCAACGCATTTGAGATCAGGTTGGACATTATCTGTTGTAACTTCAGCACATCGGTGTACACTTCTGCCCTGTTATCAGAAAATCCCTTGTGATAGCAAAGTTCCAGCCCTTTGGTGTCTGCCTCCTCTTTAAAGGATGCAAAAAGCTTGTCTATCATCACATTAAGATCAGATATGGTCACACTCAACTTAACCTGGCTGGTCTCAATTGAAGATATTGTCAATATATCATTTACAATGTTAAGAAGCTGATTAGAGCTCCTTAATATGATTGAAACAAAATCCTTCCTTCTATCATATGTGAGTTCGTCTTCGACCAGCAAACCGGAAAATCCCATTATTGCGTTTAATGGCGTCCTAATCTCATGCGAAATGTTCTGCAGGAAAGCTGTCATCAGCCTCTCTCCCTCCTCTGCCTTCTCCTTTGCCTTTACAAGTTGATGCTCAAATCTGGCCCTCTCTGTAAAGTCCCTGATTACACCAACTATAAGTGGCTTCCCATACCATATTGTTTTATTCATTGAAACCTGGACATAAACCTTTTTTTCAGAGCCTAAAGGTAATAATGGTATTGAAATAACCCTGGAAGCACCTCCCATGACCTCTCCCCAGATAGATAGCATCTTGTTTTTGTCGCAATCATTGAAAAATAGGTCCAGCAAATTAAACTCATTGTCTTTCAACACATCTTTCCTGGCGCTTATTATTCCTTCAGACTGTCTGTTGTGAAAATATATATTCCCGTTTTCATCATGAAGTACGATTCCTTCACCGACGTTATCAAAAACAGATTTGAGATTTTTATACGAGGTCTCCAGTTCAGAAAGTTTTTCCTGAAGTTCAGGGTAATAACTCTTCTTAAAAGAGTTCTCTCCCAGCCCTATGATCTGATTTCTTTGTTCTCTCCAGTCGTCTCTCATATGTTACAGAGCCTCATTATATATAGTCTCAAGGTCACTCGGCACGGGCACACGAGGATTTGTCGCATTGCACGGATCGTTAATTGCCTTGGTTGCCAGGACTTTTGTCACATCGGTGGTAACTCCTTTATCCTTCAGAGTATTGCTTATTGATATATCCGATTTTAGGCGTATCAGGTATTCAATCAGAGATTTCCTGACATCCTCATCTATTTTGCCTTTTACTTCCAGCCCTAGAACTTCTGCAATAGTCCTGTATTTTTGGGGCGCAGAGGAGAAATTATAATCAACCACATGTGGAAGTAGTATAGCATTACACTCCCCGTGCGGAAGATCCAGATAGCCGCCAAGACTATGTGCCAGAGAGTGTACGCAGCCTAGGCTCGCATTGGAAAAAGCCAGTCCTGCATATAGGCTGCCTAGCATGGTCTTTCCCCTGGACTGAATATCGTCAGGTGATTTTATTGATTTTACCAGCTCCTGATTTATAAGCTTGATTGCCTCAAGAGCAAAAAGATCAGTAAAGGAGGAACTTGCATTGGAAACATATGCTTCAAATGCATGGCAAAGAGCATCCATTCCGGTACAGGCCGTGAGGTAATTATCCATTGTAAGCAGTACTTTCGGATCAATAAGAGCAAGATCCGGAACTAGCGCCTTGCTGATAATTGCCATTTTATATTTTTGCGAGATATTGTTGATGATAGCAAACTGCGAAACATCTGCAGAAGTACCGGCTGTAGTAGGTATGCAAATAAGTGGAGGTATCGGTTTTCCGATTTTATCTATACCTTCAAAGTGATCTATTGTATTGTTGTTTGCCACTACTATACCTATGCCTTTCGCACAATCCATAACACTACCGCCTCCGAGTGCAAGGATGAGGTTGCAGTTGTTCTCATGATAAATGGATGTACCACTCATTACTTCAAAATCTCTGGGATTTGGGGATATTGCATCGAATATTACATAGTCAACACCCTCATATCTGAGCAGTGCTTCTAGTTCATTCACCCAACCGGCTTTTCTGATTCCCTGATCTGTGGCTACAAATACCTTCATGGCTCCAAGCTTCTTGCAGTATTTTGCCGCAAGGAG
>SABC01000161.1 GCA_009929175.1 Bacteroidia bacterium
TATTTCGGGATACTTGTGTTTGACAATTGTCCCGTCAAAGTCTACGGCAATAAACATCAGCAAATTTTTAAAGTGCAAATATAACAAAAACGGGTTTGATTTGTTATATCTAGACTAACTATAAAACCAATCATATATGAAAATCAACACACAAGTAGAAGAGGTTCTGAATAAACAAATGAATGCCGAATTCTGGTCGGCACATCTTTATCTTTCTATGTCAGCATATTTTGAGACAAGAGCACTCAAGGGTTTTGCAAACTGGATGAAGATCCAGTACCAGGAGGAGCTGACTCATGCAATCAAGATTTTTGACTATATAAACAGCCGTGGTGGTGTTGTCAAGCTGGAAGCCTTACCTGAGGTTCCTGTAAAGTGGAACAGTATTCTGGAGGTTTTTCAGGAGACATATAATCAGGAGTGTAAGGTTACTGCTAGCATTCATAACTGCTATGAGGTTGCTCTTGCACAGAGAGACCATGCTGCTGCAAATATGCTGCAATGGTTTATAGATGAGCAGTCTGAGGAGGAGGAGAATGCTCTTCAGATTGTAGATCAGTTAAATCTTATTGGTCAGGAGAACGGCCAGGCAATTTATCATCTTGATAAGGAGCTCGGGACACGTGTCTTTGTGGATCCGACACAACCGGCTGCATAAGCCTGCCCTTGTTCCTGATAGTAAGCCGCTGTGTGAGTTATATTTCACATTGCGGCTTTCTTTCATACGGAAAGATTTGTATATTTGTAGACCAACTGATTCTTAGATGGATTTATCTATTATACTGGGCCTGGTTCAGAACATTGCCATACTTATCTCTTTCACACTGATCTATGATCTGTTGTGGGAGAAAAATGGCCGTTTTTCAAAGATTATATATAAAATCTTCATTGGTATTGTCATCGGTGCTATTGGTATTGTTTTGATGCTCTCAACATGGGAGATGGTTCCGGGACTCGTTTTTGACACAAGGACAGTTTTATTAGTGAATGCAGGGCTATTTTTCGGACCTGTTGCTACGATTGTTGCAATTTTGATAGATATGGCATTCAGGGCCTTTCAGGGAGGTCCGGGGGTGTGGATGGGAATACTTACCATCATCTCTTCAGGATTGATTGGACTGATTTGGAAAAAAATATTTCCGGAGTGGAGAAAGGGAAGATATATCTATCATCTTCTTATAGTCAGTGTAATTGCCCATATCTTTATGCTTCTGAGCACATTTGCCTTGCCTGAAACACTGATATTTCCAACTTTACAGAATATAGCCCTGCCTGTATTGACTTTTTACCCCCTTGCGAGTGTTTTGTTGGGAATGATACTGGTCCGGAGAATGAGCTATTGGAAAACAAGGAATGAACTCGCGTTGAGTGAAGAGAGAAACAGAAAGTTCATGGATGCCAACAAGGACTGTATGTTCGTCAAAGATGAGAATCTGCGATATGTCTTCTTTAATAAAGCAATGCAAAAATTCCTCGGGACAAAGCCGGATAGGATTATGAACAGTACCGATTCTGAGCTGATTGAGCCGGGGCATGCTTCACTATGCTCCTCTACTGATACTCGCGCACGGGAGGAGAAGCGAATGATAATAGATGAGGAGTATGTAGGCAAAAAAATATATAAAGTCATCAAGTTTCCACTTAATTTCGGTAATGACCGGATAGGTGTCGGTGGTATAATAAGGGATGTAACGGAAAACAGAAGAAAGGGCAACCTGCAACAGGCACTTCTGAATATATCACGTATTTTCCTTGAAAACATAACTCTGAACGAGTTTTTAAGACGTTCCCATGATGAACTCCGTAAGGTGATGGTTGCTGACAATATATTTATTGCCATTTATCATGAAAATGAGGATAAGTACTCATTTCCCTATTATGTTGATGAGTTTGACAAAGTAGAGGGAGATGTACTCACCTCTCTTGATCACACTTTGACAGACTATATTCGTCAAAACGGAAAAGGAAGGCTCGTTACACCGGAAGTCGAGAAGGAGATTGACAAGGAGTTCGGTTTGTCAATATGGGGAACGACATCTCCTATATGGATGGCTGCTCCATTGTTTGACATTACTCACAAAAAGGTTCTCGGGGTTGTTGTGGTGCAGGATTACCATGATAAGGATGCCTACAAGGAGGGTGATCTGGTTACTCTTGAGATTTTTGCAGCCTATATCGGGCTGTACTATGACAAACTGATGAAGATTGAAGATCTCAGGAATGCAAAGGAGAGGGCAGAGGTGAGTGACAGGTTGAAAACTGCTTTTCTCGCAAATGTCAGTCACGAGATCAGGACTCCGATGAATGGCATTATAGGTTTTACAGACCTTTTAATGAATGAGGTAAAGGAGGAGCATCTTAAAAATTATATTTCGATTATCAGTAAGAGTGCATACAGGTTGCTTGACACAGTCAACGACGTGGTTGATATGGCAAAGCTAGAGGCGGGTCAGGTTGTGCCTCAATGTGAAAAGTATAATCTCGGAGATGTTATAAAGTATATATATGTCTTTTTCAGCCACAAGGATCATCCGGCAGAGTTAAAGGTATATCCGTCAGAGGATGTGGATCTTGTTGTATATTCAGATAAG
>SABC01000162.1 GCA_009929175.1 Bacteroidia bacterium
TACCAGATCCCAGTGAGTTGCATGTATCCATTCATTATGAGCCTTGATGGTTCCCGTTGTCCTATCAACCCCAAGGAGGTCCTGAAAAGAGCCGAAACAAACTATTGGTTTGCTTTTTTCAGCAAGAGCGAATTGTTCATCAATGTCGTCAGTGAAAAGTGTCGACACTGTGGGGCGTGAGATAAACTGCCACCCTTCGAAATCAACATGGGTCGAAAGGTCATCTCTCCAGGCTCCCTTTACTGCTGGTTTAAACGTGAGAACTAGAATCTTCTTATAATCCATTATTTTGGCAAGTTGATAGGCTGCAAAGGTCTTTCCAAAGCGCATCTTTGCATTCCAGAGATATTTTGGGATTCTTCCACTCCCATCCTGCTCTGCAGATTCATAATATGCTTTGGTTTGAACAACGGCATCCTCTTGCTCAGGACGCATCTTGAAATCAAGAGTTCGGTCGGTAGCCGTCACCAGCCTGTGCTTGACAGCATGCACAGCCTTTTTCAGTTCCTCAATCGTGCACTTGTACCACTCACCACCGACACAAGGGCAATGCATGGATTCCAGCATCCTATGGACTTCATGATCCCTAAACACGGAACCATCAGCACGCATTGCGCTTTCTGTAAAATCAATTCGATATGGAGGCTCATTTCCTGGACGGATTGTTGGATACTGTTCCCTTACGCGTATCTCAACATCATCTCGAGTTGTGTCTCCGACCTTGTAATATCCCGCATACTGACCTTCAGTGTAGGCATAGATTTGAGGGTTTATGGTTGAGTCTCGACCAGGAAAGAGTTCTTTACTCATCAGAACCTCCAACATCCATCGGTCGAATCATTGATTCAATAAAGGAAATTTCTTCAAAATCAAAACCATATTTTGCATATAGTTCTTCGTCTGTCCATTGTTTGTCGAAATTCTGAATGGGAACTAACCTGAAAACGTGACTCATATTATCTTGAGTATTTTTGATTAACATGATTAATGCTCTAAAAAATTTGGTACGCATATAGGACATAACGTTATTACATTCAGCTTTTGAATTATAAGGCCCAATAAGAAGATATGATTGAGAACAACATGAGTTTGGCTCACCATAAAAAGGCTTTCCAAGAAAAAAATATGGGTACTTCCCCCTTTCGCCGTATGCTTTACTTAAATATATTTTATGTTTGGGGACCCAGTCATAATTTTTCGGAATTTGATCCTTCCTCAAATATCCTCGAAAACCATAGGTATAATACTTGATTGAACCTTCGAATGGTTCTTGAGAAAAATCTCTAAAAGAACTTATTAGACCAAAAGGTGTTTGAGGGCTGACATATCTTGCGAACGAATCTTCTTTGTGACTGCCAACCTTATGGAGTATCGAAATTGCTTCATTCTGCCTAATAAATGTTACACAGTTTTTCTCAAGTAAAGGTCTCTCAACTGTACTTAAGACCTCACTCCCTTTATGGGTCGAAACTTTACATTCCCCCTTATCGTCTCGATTCCAGAGAAAATAACAAACACCTCCTGCAATATCTACCCCTGGGAAACAATCAACTGCATTGGGAAAATCATGGAGTATACGTATCCTGTTATCATTAAGCATAATCTCTCTGAAATCTTCCAAACCCCTTCCTCCTGCATACCAGCGAGCAGGAATGATCATTGTTAAATAGCGAGGCTTGAGTTTCTTAGCTTGTTCTACAAAATTATGATATATAGGAATTGCATAATTTTCTTTTTCTATCCCTACAGTGAGTTGATATGGTGGGTTGCTGATTATTAAGTCGAATTTCATGTCTAGCAGTTCCTTAATATTATTTATATGTGTGAATTCATAGGCATGGGTCTCAAGTTCTTTACCTCTATCAAACTGGTCCTTTAAGACCCCACAATATTGGCATTTGCCATTAACATTCCATTTATGCTCAATCCTTCTAAATCGAATATTTCCTTCCGCATCACCAAATGGGGTAACAGAGTATATGCTGCTTGCATGCTTGCTGCAGTATAAACTGCGTCTTGCCAACAGGCTGGTTAGTTCGGTGATAGCAATACCATACAATTGCTTATGAAAGATGTGATCAATCCGTTCCTGCCGGTCGGGAATGCTTTCCTCCAATCCATTCAGCAAGCGCTTTGCAATTTCTCTCAGGAAAATACCAGACTTACAAGCAGGATCTAGGAATCTGGCATTGGGGTCTCTAAACAATTCCTGTGGTAGCATATCCAGCATCGCGTTTGCTACTTCAGGAGGAGTCAAGACCTCATCGTTGGACAAGTTTGCGAGACATGACAGAACATCGGGGTTATGGTTTAATCGCTCTGACACTGGACCCTCCAGTATTCTATGGGTTTATACTCAGCAATAGGTTGCGGGATATACGCTCCAACCTCCTCATCAAAAGATCCAGAGGAAAGGAACAGGTCTCCCTGCCTCCCGAGGTCTTGCACCTCAAGCATGGTTGCCAGCTCAAAATCCCTTCTTTTCAGCATCACACCAGCTACCAACGACCACTCCGAGAAGATTATTGGTTTCCCGTTCTTTTGGAGAAGAGAGAGAGCATCACCGCATAAAATATTCCTATGA
>SABC01000163.1 GCA_009929175.1 Bacteroidia bacterium
GAGCTCATCTACATCGCTTTTAAGAATTATCTGTGCAAGCGGGAACAAAGTGCAATCGAGTTTAAATGATCTCATGTTGACGCCGTTTCTGTTCGCCGGGGAGATGACCGGCACACTTACGATATTTGCGAAGGGCGCCATGTGCAGATTATTGGCAAACTGCAGTATCTCTTCCTCGTTCCTTCCTATCCCGGACAGGCTAAGCCTGCCGGAAGTCATGGAAAGAACTTCTATAGTTATGCCCTCGGGCAGGATCTTTGCAAGTATTGTCAAAAGCTCTACCGAAGGAATGTCAGAAAGCAGGTAATCAAGTTTTGTCTCAAGCTTGGACATGTCTCCGGTTATCCTCCCAAGTTCCTTATCCATTATGGCTATCTTCTCGCTGTTAGAAAGAGCGCCCTCCTTCAGTTCGAGCCTCTGGCTCCTTAAAGAGTAAAGCTGCCAGCCGCCTATTATGAAAACAAGAGTGCCCGCTATTGCAAAAAGAAATATCGAAGTAAAGAGCAGCAAATGCTTGTAGCCCGATTCGCGCTCTTCCCTCGTCTCTTTTCCCGGCAGCCTGAGGTCAAGTTTAACGACCATGTCCCCTACCTCAGCGCCAGCCCTATGGGGATATCCCAGGAACCTGCAGAGCTGTCAAAGGCAAGACCATGGAGGGAGATCGGATCAGAGAGCATAATTTCTGGTATAGAGAGAGACTCCTTAAGGAAATCACAAAGATCCTGAGTCGCTCCGGGACCGAAAATGAAGAACATGTCCGGTTTGAAACCCCTCATCTGAGAGAGGGCAAACTGGAGCGAGGAATGGATCTCCCTTGCAAATGCGTTATATTCAGCGTTCAACTGTTCATTAAAGGATTCGTCCACAAAAGAAATTCCTGTAAAGCCGATGGACATAGTGCGATAAAAAATACCGTTGCCCTTCCACGAAAAAATAAGGACAGACCTCGTCTTGCCCGCATATATAAAGACTGAGGCATCAGAGACAGGTGTTATCGGAGTTACTGCCCTTTCCAGTGCTATTTGGGCAGGTTCTATTGCTGTTATCTCTATACCATTGGCCTTTGCGGCCTTGGTTATGTTCTCTATCAGGGTCTTTCTGGCAGCACCGACAAGATACCTGGATTCCTCGGCGCCGTTTTGAAGTGGGTAGAATATCTCTGCAAGGTCATAAATTCCCTCTTCAATGGGAAAGGGGAAATAATTTTCGAATTCATACCTGAAAGCAAGTTTGGCCTCGTACAGGGACATATTTGGGAAATTTACGACCCTTAGAAGCGAGTCGGTCGTCGGGAGCGAAAGGCGCACAGGAACATCAATACTTCCTACGTTGTGCAGGATCTCATTCATTACCTGATAAAGGTACATGCCGTTACTGGTAAAAGGATCGCCGCCCTGAGTGACTTCTTCAGATAACTCCCCGGAAACGGCATCGGTCACAACATAACTGCCCGGCAAACCAACAACAGTGAGATACCTGAAATATCCCCTGTCAATAAAGAGTCCGGCCCGTTTTTTCTTGTGTTTTTTAAACCCGAATAAAGACATCTATTTCCCCTTTTCGTTGAATAAAAATTAAATAATTAACCAGAGGAAAACAAAAGGGCAAGATTTCCATTGCCATTATAACCCAGAAAGGTTGATTGTAACAGTTTTTTTGAAGAGATTACAAATAATAATAAGCATAATTGTATAAAATTAAAAAGCCTGACACAAAATGTGCCAGGCCTCCCGTTTAACAAAACTTGATTTTTTACTTAATTTATCGGCATTGAGAAAAGTTTGTCTCCGCTTGCCTTTACTGCATCCATCTTTTTAAGTGCGTCTTGAATTTCTTTCTTTGATACCTCGGCCTGTATGTATAACTTGTCAGATGACAATATCTTCATTGATGCATTACCAATAACCGCGGGATCGCCAGAAATTGCGGTATCCACATAATCATCTAAGCTAGCCATTGCAGTAGGCCACTCCATATCTTCAGCATAAACCATAATTGCTGCAGCCTTTAAATTACGCATGTCGGAAACTATCTTTGTCGCCTCTGCTTTGGCTGTTGCTCCGCCTGTTGAGAGCATCATCATTCCGGCAAGGATACCGATGATGATGATTACGATCAGAAGTTCTACCAGTGTGAAACCTTTTGATTTCTTAAGCATTTTCTTCAATTAAATATCTCCTCTTCTCATTCATATTCGTACAACTCTATATTGCATCCACAAACAATATGCGCTTGCCCCACCCTACCGAACCGGGCGCCCCCGGTTCCCCTTTAAAGTTTATTGAAAGGATGTTTCTTTCAATTCCCCCTTTAATATTTAATTTTACAATAATAGAAAGACGATAAAAAATGAAAAGCAACAGAAAAATAAGGTCTCAAACTAAAACTTTGAGTTACACACTAATAATTTCTATACTGACTCTGTATTTTTTCACCTTGAGTAAAGTTTGTCAAGACTAAATGGCCATATTGTATTTAACTTATGATAATTTCACCCTGTAATTTATCACATGAAAATTTCACCCCCCCTGACTTGGGAGGACAAGATTGTGGTAACTTGGAGTGATGA
>SABC01000051.1 GCA_009929175.1 Bacteroidia bacterium
AGCCTGACATTCCCCCCTCCGGAAACCATTTTGCGTATTTACCACAGGCTTTACAGATATTACGACATTGCATATGGCGATGGGGATGGAATTATTGAACGATTCAATCTGATCGATTTTGCACAAAAATATCGGGAGCATGCGCCAACTGCATACTATGCAATTAAATATCTTGAAGCCGAGGGTGTTGCAAGCCTAACTGAAGAGCTTGATATTCCTTCCAGAATCACATTTACTGTCAACAGAGATGAACTTTACAGGGTTCAGCTTAAAAGTGAATCCCTTGACTCGTTTATAAAGTCATTGTTACGTATATATCCCGGGTTGTTTTCGGATTACGTTCCAATAGACGAAGAGTATATTGCCAGGGTGACCCGCAACAGCAAAGCTGCTGTTATCTCCTTTTTGCAACGTCTTTCTGCAATGGGTGTCATAGCATATAAATCCGGAGCCCGCTCTCCGCTCATAATCTTCAAGCAGGCAAGGGAAAAGGAGGATGTGTTTGATATATCAAGGGATTATTACGAAAAGAGGAGAGGCAGCTTTGCCTCAAGGGTAGAGAGTGCGATCAATTTTTCAAGGGAAGATAGCCTGTGTCGTTCTAAAATCCTGCTGGATTATTTTGGCCAACAAAACCTTAAGGATTGTGGTATTTGTGACGTATGCATTGCTAAAAAAAGGTGGACCTCCAGTGAACAATACGAGTCACAAATCGAGAGACGTTTGATAGAGCTGTTGCTGGAATCTCCGAGAAGCCTGGAAGAGCTGACTTTGCTGATTGATGACGAAACCGGCAGATGGCAGGAAATATTAAGGGACCTGGTGGACAGGGGAGGGGCTCTTTACAAAGATAATCTAGTGATGATCAAGAAATCGAAGTAACTCTTCGCTGAGTTTCTCTACCGGTAATCCTACTACGTTAAAGTACGAGCCCTCAATGGACCTGATTGCGGTATATCCAATCCAGTCCTGAGCACCGTATGAACCAGCCTTATCGTATGGTTTATAGTTATCTACATAGTATACAATCTCATCCATGGAAAGGGGTTTGAACATAACTTTTGTTTGCGCCCAAAATCCATCCTCCTTTGCGATTGTCCTTATCGTAACTCCGGTTACCACCAAGTGCTCCCTTCCCGATAGCTTTGATAGCATTGATATTGCATCTTCTCGTCCCTCAGGTTTTCCCAGAATCTCTCCGTTGCATATTACAAGAGTATCTGCAGTTATAAGCAATTCCTCTTTTTCGAGCTCTCTGTGGAACATTCTGGATTTCCTTTGAGAAAGCAGCAGAGGTACATCCTCTGCCTTTATTGAAGGATCAAAGTCTTCGGGGATCTCTCCGTTTGTCTCTACAGTGAAATCAAAGTCCAATCCCCTGAGTAAATAATTTCTTCTAGGAGAGGCAGACCCCAGGATAACCCTGTGTTTCTTTATTTTCTCTTTGAGTAGTGTCATATCAGCCAGAATATGCCTCCTTGTTCTTTAGCCACTCTCCTTTGACCTTCATAGTTTGTTCTATGATTTCTCGTACACATCCCCTGCCTCCGGGATGTATGGAAATATACTCGCTCACCTCCTTGACTTCGTTTACAGCATCCGAAGGGCAGCATGCCAGACCACAAATTTCCATAATATCAATGTCTGGAATATCGTCACCCATAAATAGCACTTCGGACGGGTCAAGCCCGTATTTAGAGCAAAAATCTTCGAAGGGAGGAATTTTATTGAGCGATGACAAGTAAATATCTTTGACCCCTAACGGTTCGAACCTTTTTTTAATGCCAATGGCAGAGCCACCAGTGATGATTGCCACAGGATAACCGCTCAACACAGCCATTTTGACCGCGTAACCATCTTTTGCATTATGTGTCCTGAATAACTCGCCAGAGTCTGTTACCAGGACCGAACCATCTGTGAAAACTCCGTCTACATCAAAGGCAAAAGCCTTTATCCTTGACAATTTTACTTTATAATTTGACATTGGTTAAATATTCTTTTTGGTTATAATCATTTTTGTGAGCATCTCATAAACCTCTCTGTGCTCCGGGTGTCCAGCCAACAATGCAAGATGCTTGCCAATTGTGGCAGAATCCCCCCTTACAGCGGGGCCGGTTTGGACAAGTGATGGATGTCCGTACAAAAAAGCCTTCCTGATGGTCTCTATTGCCAGAGGCATCAAAAACATATGGTTTGGGGCGGAGAGCTCGTACGATAGCCCTGTAAGGTAATTGACAAAATTGCTTACGTAAACTGCTGCTAAATGAAGTTTTGCGCGTTCTTCCGACGAAGCGAATTTGTACTCGGAATTTACAGAATAGCAAATATTGGTCAAAATGTCGGCGACGTATTGGCTGTTGGACTCCAAAAAGAAAGGAATTATTGAGAAATCCACGGGTTTGGTGACAGACAGGGTCATTAAAGGATACAACACACCATGTTGCGGGAATGGTTCCAGTAATTGAATTGAGGCTGCACCGCTGCAATGCAGGACAACCGGGTTATTAACTTTATCGGATGTGCAGTTGTAAAGCTCTTTGGCTATGTGCTCAATGGAGTTGTCGGGAACAGCCAGCACCACAATTTCACTATCGGCAACATCTTCTTTGTTTATAGTAGCTACAGTTTTTGTGGTAGATAGGGCTGAATATTCGGGTTTGTTTAAAATATAAGCCAGCTTGGAAGCCTTTTCAAGGTCCCTGCCACAAATATATTCCAGGTTATGTCCATTGGTTTTCAGGACAATTGACAGCCTATATGCAAGGTTGCCGTTCCCGATAACAGAAATCCTGTAATGATGTCCTATTTTTTGCCTTTCCATCTAACGTTTCCCTTTTGAAAATACGTAAAGGCTTTCGTTGCCGGTTTCATTAACAGACTGTACAGCAAAGAAATAGTTGTCCTTACTGTACGGCACCTCTATCTCGTTCCCTTTTACAAATATCTTTTTTTGCCATACAGGCGAATCGGTCTCTCTTACAAGTAGGTAATATCCGTATGGCTCGGTACATCCAGTTGCATTTTTCCAGTAAACCCTGGTTTTATTTGAAAGCCCGGAAACATCAGTATAAACCTCTGCAGGTGGTGCCGGGGCATATGAAATGTTCATTACAACCGAGAGGTTCACAATGGTATTCTTACGAAGGTATTCGGTGTCGACACCTTCCAGAACATCTCCATACTCTTTGCCATCAATAGTTTCAGTTACTTTATGTGTTCTGTCGTAATTTTCGTAATATTCACAAATCCTTACTGCATTGAACCCATTACGGGAAAACGGAGTGTGGTCGCCTCCGCGACCAAAGCGGTCGTTACGGTATATTAGTTTTATCAAAAGGTTGTCGGTATATCTCTCTCCGACCTCTTTGATATATCTGGCCAGTTGTCTCGATTGACTGTCGTTTTCCGACGAATTGAAAGATCTTTCCCGAGCCATCAACTCATCTTCAATCAACGGAATGGTTTCTGAAAACACTCTTAGCATATTGTTGTTACGGTTGTCGGTGTCACTCGAATGGGAATTGGACACCATATCGTTGTTCAAAACTGCCAGAATATTCCAGTTCTCCTCCTTGGCAACTGATGCCATATGAGCTGCACCCAACAGGCCGTGTTCTTCTCCCGAGAGGAACATAAGCTTTACTGTTACAGGCAGAGGATGGTTGGAAAGTATTGATGCTATCTCAATCAATGCAGCAACACCGCTTCCGTTGTCGTTGGCTCCCGGCGCAAAGGCTGTGGAGTCGCTGTTGTCTTGTGTACGGCTGTCAAAATGTGCCAATAACACAATGATTGCCTCCGGATTGAGGCTCCCTTTGATTGTAGCAACAATGTTGGGCAAGGTTATGACTCTGGGAATCCTGCTGCCTTGACCACCAGCTTTGTACTGGATGCGCCGGACACTGAAATGGTCCTCATTGCCCATAGCCAAATCGGACAAACGTTTTTCCAGATATGCGGCTGCAGCGCCTATTCCCTTGTCCTCTTTTGACTGGGTGCTCATATTGTGTCTGGTGTGAAACGAGACCAACTCTTCCACAGTCCTCTTGAGGGACGAAGATGATACAATCCCTGTGGCATCGGATATCCTTTTGTCCCTGTTGATAGTGGTTTGGCATATAGCAGGTGATGCCGGCAACAACATTATTGCCAAACAGAGGATCCCGTAAATCTGTTTCGTAGCTGTCATTACTTTATTCATGTATCTTAGTTTTGAGTATGTTATGGAAGGTAGTCATCTTTGCAAACTTATCCAGTATTTGTTTGTGATGTCCAGGTAAAAGTATTGCGTGGTTTCCTAAATAGGAATGCATATAACAATCAAGCTCTTCCCTGTGTTTGAAAACAAATTTCACTTGGGTGCGGCATCTCTCTTTTACAGAGGTGTTTTGCACAACTTCTCCTTTGAAGCAGTAAAAGAGGTCAAGATTACTCCCGCCGCATTTGAAAAGGGTGTATTTCCCGGTTTTCAATTGAGAAGCAACTCCAACCCCTGCTCCTGATTCGTAATGGGTGGTCAAGTGGTTTTGTGTTCCAATGCTCATGGGTGCAGTGCAATGTGCAAAATCGACGCTTTTATCAATGAATTCTACAGATGATGGATTTGCCATAAAGGAGATGCTCTTGCAAATCTCCTTTGCCAGGATCATGCTCCATAGCGATGGGATATCTCCTTCGCAGCCACATATGGTCCCTTCATCGTTTAAAAGTGCTAGTGCAAGACAAGCAGTTGTTTTACAGCTGGTTAAAAAATCAAAGCATTTAATTGTCAATGCGTCAATCCTGTTTTCTAAGACGATCCTTTTGAGTACTTTGTAAAATTTCACCGCCTCATCCAATGAATTGCCACAAACCAAGGAGTCGGCATACGGGTGGAGTTTTTGGATTAATGCCCGTGATTCTGCATCGTCGCAGCTCTCTTTCAAAAAAGCCTCAGCAATCTCCGAAGTGTTTATCTCTACGAATGTTGCTCCGTAGTTATTATGTAAATACTCTTTATCTGCCCCCGAAGAGATCAACCATGGAGACTCTCCGCCAATCAGGGCAATCCTATAGCTGGATATGGCCGAAAGAGCGCATTGGATTGTTTCCAGTTGTGCGAGCTTGCGGGAAATTTCCTCTTTTTCGGATGCCGAGGGGTTGGCCGGAATATTTATATGTTCGAACATGATTTTGTTTTGGTACAGCCAAGTAGATATTTCCAAAGCGGCCGGCAATGAGTTGTTGTACGAATCACTAACAACTACCACCGGCCTGGGAAGGGAATCTGCAATCTGGAGGAACTTCTCCTCACTCCCTCCCGATGCTATGAAAAGCACTGTGAAGTCTTTTTTTTCATTTACTTTAAGGGTAGACCCTGAGGGTTGGTACAAGGATCTCAGCAGATTAACGGCTTCACGGCTCTCGGAATTTGTTTTTTTCCCATTAAGCATGGAAGAGAGTTCTATGATCTGGATTGTTTTTTCCATAAATGCACAATTTTGACAAAGTTAAAAAAAAGGATCAAATGGGAGGGAGAACAAAAACCTTTGAGAATGGTTATAGTATCAAAAACTATTTATTATGTCCAGTGACCACAGCCACAGTCATGCTCATGGCCCAAATGATGCAGGTAAAAACATTGCAGTAGCTTTTTTCCTAAATTTTTTCTTTGCAATTATTGAATTGATCGGCGGTATATTGACAAATTCTGTGGCAATATTATCCGATGCTTTCCACGATTTTGGGGATTCTTTGTCATTGGGGGTTGCCTGGTACCTTCAAAAAATATCCACAAAAAAAGGAGACTCCCGGTTTTCGTACGGATACAAACGGTTTTCACTCCTTGGCTCCATATTTATCTCGGTTGTGCTCGTGGTTGGATCTATACTCATTGTAGCAGAGAGTATTAAAAGGTTTGCCGACCCACAGGATACTAACGCTGCCGGTATGGTTCTCCTTTCAATACTTGGAATTATTGTGAACGGTGCAGCTGTGTTTCGCTTAAAAAAGGGCAGGAGCCATAACGAAAAAGCAGTATTGATTCATATGATGGAAGACCTGCTTGGATGGATAGCTGTAATGGCCGGTGGCATTTTGATGCATTTTTGGGATTTGCCATTCATTGATCCAATGCTCTCTGTAATAATTGCAGTCTGGGTACTGTTTAACGTATACAAAAACTTATCATCAACAATATCCATAATGTTGCAGGAAGTGCCCAAAGATGTGGATATCAGTGATCTCTATAATGACTTCAAGAGTATTGGCAAAGCAGATTCGATCCACGACCTGCATGTTTGGACACTGGATGGCGAAAGCCATATATTGTCGGTACATCTTGTAATGCAAGAAAATGTCACAAGGGAAGAGGTGCAAAAGGCAAAGGAGAGTTTAAAGCAAATTGCTATGCATAGGGGAATCGGACATGTAACGGTAGAAGTGGAATTTTGTGACGAGGTTTCATGTTGCAGTTATTACAAAAATCCTTGTTGACAAAAAAGGCCGCCCTTATGGGGCAGCCTTATCTGAGTAATTATGGTAAGAGTCATGCTTGGGGTACGGTCTCTTCCTTGACTGCAAGAAAAGAACTCAACTGGCAAGGAGAGAACTCCTTAAGATAGGTGTATCTCTCGTCGTTCCATGACTTCGATTTTGCAACAAAAATCTGTAAGGAGTTATCGTAACTGCTATCTCTCTGTGCATCAATAAGCAGTAAGTAAGACATGACAATGTGTGATGCCATTTCCACAAGCCTGCGTGCATGGAAGTCAATATAATCACTCTCTTTCCCGGCTATGAGTTCAACAGCTTTTTCGTATTGGGCTGTCATTTCGACGATTGTTTTGGAAATCTGTTCGTAATCGGCCCTTACCGGAAGAGAAGCATACTCTTTCATAAGTCCAAGATACCCTCCGTTAGTAACATACCTTTGGGCTGCTACTACCTGTAACTGTGAAGTTCCTTCATAAATTGTAGTAATCCTTGCATCACGGTAGATTCTTTCAATCGGATAATCCTTCATGAAACCCGAGCCACCGTGGATTTGCAGTGAGTCGTAAGCATTTTGGTTACAATATTCGGAGGACATCAGCTTTAGCATTGGTGTGAGCATATCTGCAAGCTTTTGGTATTTTTTTGCTTCAGCCTTCTCCTCTGTCTCCAGTTTACGCTCTTGGGCAAGGAAACCATAAGCTTTGTAAAGGTCCACATAGCGGGTGGTTTCGTATAACAACGCACGGGATGCCTGAAGTTTGGACTTGATGACCGCCAACATTTCGTAAACAGCCGGGAATTGGATGATCGGCTTTCCAAATTGGGCTCTTTCGTGGGCATATTTGAGTGCTTCACGATAAGCTGCTTCGGAGAGTCCGACTGATTGTGCACCAACCCCGAGTCTTGCACCGTTCATAAGGGACATAACGTACTTGATTAGACCAAGCCTCCTCTCGCCAACCAGTTTGGCCGGAGCATTTGTAAATACCAGTTCGCATGTTGGTGAACCTTTGATCCCCAGTTTGTTTTCTATTCTCCTTACCTTTACTCCTCCCCATTTTTGGTCATGTACGAAGTACGAGAGTCCACGGCCGTCTGTGGTTCCCTCTTCGGAACGGGCCAGTACCAGCTTGATCTGGGCATCTCCGTTTGTAATAAACCGTTTTACACCATTGAGATACCACATCCCTTTCTCTTCGTTGTATGTAGCCCTAAGCATCACTGCCTGCAAATCACTGCCTGCATCGGGTTCGGTAAGGTCCATGGAGCAAGTCTCTCCGGTGTTGATCCTTGGAAGGAATTCAAACTTGATCTCCTCCGAACCAAATTCGTGAATGGTCTCTGCACAGTCCTGTAACCCCCAGATATTGGCAAATCCGGCATCTGCCCTTGCAACTATTTCGGCAGCCATAACATAAGGCACCATTGAGAAATTTAGTCCGCCAAACTCCCTTGGAAGAGACATTCCGTACAGACCGGCATCTGTGAGCATATCTTGGTTCTTTTGCGTGCCAGGGGCATATGTAACCCTCCCGTTTTCGTGATGGGGGCCTGTTTTGTCAACTTCCTCTGCATTTGGTGCCAGTACATCCCCGCAAATTTCTCCGAGAATCTCCATTACTTTGTCGTAGGAGTCGACAGTGTCCTCGACGGAATTTGGAGCGTAGTCAAATTTGCCGGCATCTTTGAAATCCAACTCTTTGATACGTACAATTTTGGGCATAAGAGGATGGTCAAGCTGGAACCTTAGGTCTTTATTGTCTTTATAAAAATTTGCCATGTTATTTGCTGTTTTGTTTGTAAGACTTTATCATCCTGGGGATGATTTCGTTAAGGTCTCCGATTATTGCGTAGTCTGCAATTTGGTGTATCGGAGCCAGTGGGTCATTATTGATAGAGATTATCATTGCAGACTGGTCCATACCGGCTGTGTGCTGGATCTGGCCCGATATTCCTACGGCAATGTACAGTTTGGGTCTTACAGTTACACCTGTCTGGCCTATCTGGCGGGCAGGCTCTGCAAACCCGGCATCAACGGCAGCACGGGAAGCACCGACTTCTCCACCCAATACAGCTGCAAGGTCGTAAAGCAGGTTGAAGTTTTCCTTGGAGCCAACGCCAAACCCTCCAGCTATTATTACTGCAGACCCTTTAATGTCAACTCTTCTTTCTTCGATATGACGCTCAATAATATCTACAACAAAATCGCCGTCTTTAAGGATTTTGGTAACATCTATTTGGGAAATCTTGCCTTTTGCACCTTTTTCCAAAGGTTCTTTTTTCATAACACCCTCACGTACTGTGGCCATCTGTGGCCTGTGTTCGGGGTTGATGATGGTTGCAATAATGTTTCCTCCAAATGCAGGCCGGATTTGGTACAAAAGGTTTTTGTACTCTTTCCCGCTTTTTGCCTCTTTATGTTCACCTATTTCCAGTGAAGTGCAGTCCGCTGTCAAACCACTCATAAGGGCGCTAGAAACTCTTGGTGCCAAGTCTCTTCCAACAGAAGTTGCTCCAAACAAAGCAATCTGGGGCTGCTCTTTCCTAAAGAGATCAATAGTGATTGCCGAGTAAGGAAGGGTCTGGTAAAACATCAGTTTCTTGTCCTGGGCAAGGTGCACTTTTTCGGCTCCGTACCGGAACAGTTCTTCGGTATGGCTCTCTACGCTGTCTCCGATAAGCAGGGCCTCCAGTTTGCAGGATAGTTCTCCAGCAAGTGATCGTCCTTTTGTAAGAAGCTCCAGGCTTACGTCGGCGATTTTCCCGCCTTCGGTTTCAATATATACAATTATGTTATTCATTGTTTTTCTTATATATTAGCCAATTGTATGCGATGCAACCAGCTCTTTGATTAATGAATCAATATCTTCGTAAGCAGATGTCAGTTTTTTTGATTCTTTTGCCTGGAAGACAATATTTTCTATTTTCTTAACTTTTGTAGGTGAACCTGATAGTCCATAGTTGGCTTCATCTCCTCCAACATCAGCAACTCCCCATTCAGGTATCCTGAGAGACTCCCTTGTGTTTATAGGAAGATATGAGTTGTGCTCGTTGTCATGTTCTTCGCTAAGGGTAGTCGCATGCTTGTACTTCATCAGGTATTTGGCGTTGCGTGGACGGCACGCCGGAGCAGTAGCATGTACTGTGACTACAACAGGAACTGGCGTTTTGACTGTCTCTACACCTCTTTCCAGTCTCCTTTTTATGATGAGTTTGCCCTCTTCTAAGCCTTGGATATCCTCGGCGTAGGTCACCTGCGGCAGGCTCAGTTTTTCGGCGACCTGAGGACCTACCTGTGCAGTATCACCGTCAATTGCCTGTCTGCCTGCAATGATAACATCAGGAGCAATTTTCTTGATAGCCATTGACAGGGCATATGAGGTTGCCAAAGTGTCAGCACCTGCAAATTTCCTGTCGGTTAGCAACACACCCCCATCGGCACCACGGTAGTACCCTTCCCGGATAATTTCGGCTGCTCTCCCCGGACCCATTGTCAATAATAATACTTCACTGCCGGGAAACCGGTCTTTCAACCTCAATGCCTGTTCCAGAGCATTCATGTCCTCAGGATTGAAAATTGCCGGAAGTGCGGCACGGTTGACCGTTCCGTCCTCTTTCATTGCGTTTTTCCCAACGTTTCGTGTATCCGGCACCTGTTTGGCCAGTACAACAATCTTGAATTTTTTACTCATATTTAATATTAATGGAAATTAAGCTTCGGCCGAACTGTTGCCAAAGTTGATAGGAACTTTGTCTATTGGAGTATTGTGAAGTTCAATTTCTCCAAATTGGTTTTCGAATTTTGCAATATTATCCTTTAATGCAAGGTATAATCTTTTGGCGTGTTCTGCGTTCATGATTATCCTGTTGTTTACCTGTGCTTTGGGAACTCCTGGCATCATCCTCACAAAGTCAAGGATAAATTCACTGCTGGAGTGTGTGATAATAGCAAGATTAGAGTAAGAGCCTTGTGCAACTTCGCTACTCAACTCTATATTCAGTTCATTTTCAGCACTCATTGTTTTTGTTTTTGGTTTGATCTTCGCAAAGATAAGATTTTTTCTTAATAGCGGATTGATTCACTTTCTCTAAAATTGATTAACTTTGTAGCTTGTGTTTTAAATGTGATTTTGCAATATGGAAATATCCGCTAAATACTCGCCTGCAGAGACTGAGGACAAATGGTACAGATATTGGATGGAAAAGGGTTACTTCCATTCGGAACCCGATGACAGGGAGCCTTACACAATAGTGATCCCTCCTCCCAATGTAACCGGTGTGCTCCACATGGGCCATATGCTCAATAATACAATACAAGATGTATTGGTAAGAAGAGCCAGGATGTCCGGGAAAAATGCTTGCTGGGTTCCTGGAACCGACCACGCATCCATAGCTACCGAAGCCAAGGTAGTGGCCAAGCTCAAAGCCGAGGGTATTGAAAAGAGCGCAATCACCAGGGAGGAATTCTTGCGTCATGCTTGGGAGTGGAAGGAAAAACATGGTGGAATTATCCTGGAACAATTAAAAAAGCTTGGGGCTTCGTGTGACTGGAAGAGAACCAAATTCACAATGGACGAACCCATGAGCCAGGCCGTTATCAATACTTTTGTCTACTATTACAATAAGGGAATGATTTACCGTGGTATAAGGATGGTAAACTGGGATCCTGTTGGTCAGACAGCTGTCAGTGATGAGGAAGTTGTGCACAAGGAGACCAAATCCAAACTGTACTATCTCAAATATTTTATTTCCGAAGGTGGCAAACCAGGAAATGAGTATATTACAATTGCAACTACCCGTCCCGAAACCATAATGGCCGACACTGCTGTTTGCGTACATCCTCAGGATGAACGGTTCCGTTTCCTTAAAGGAAAAAAGGTTATGATACCGTTAATAAACAAAGAGATCCCCATTATCGAGGACGATTACGTTTCTATGGACTTTGGTACAGGATGCCTTAAAATCACACCTGCCCATGATATAAACGATTACGAAATAGGGCTGAGGCATAACCTTCCTGTGATAGATATTCTGGATAGTTTTGGTAAACTTAATGAGAAGGCACAAATACTTGTCGGTGAGGAGAGGTTCGTGGCCAGAAAAAAGATAGTTAAGATGCTTGCAGCACAAGAGCACCTGGTTAAAGAAGAGGAATATCTTTCGCAAATTGGTTATTCCGAAAGGACCGATGCTGTGATCGAACCAAGGCTCTCCCTTCAATGGTTCATGAAGATGGACAAGGCTGCAGCGCCGGCATTGAAAGCGGTCATGGAAAACAAAATCAGACTAATCCCAGATAAATACAAGAACACATACAGGCATTGGATGGAAAATGTCAAAGACTGGTGTATCTCACGTCAGCTTTGGTGGGGGCAGCAAATACCGGCATGGTACCTTCCCAACGGTAAATTTGTGGTAGCTTCAACTCCAGATGAGGCTTTGGTTGAGGCTAAATCGATTGATCCATCTTATACTGCAGCGGATTTGAGACAAGACGAAGATGTGTTGGATACATGGTTTTCTTCCTGGCTATGGCCCGTGTCGGTATTTGATCCTGGAAAACCCGGATTTCCCGAAAAGACTCCAAACCGTGAACTTGCCTACTATTACCCTACCAATGATTTGGTTACCGCCCCTGAGATCCTCTTCTTTTGGGTTGCCAGGATGATTATGGCCGGTGGTGAGTTTTGCAGTGATGTGCCGTTCCGAAACGTCTACCTGACAGGTATAGTAAGGGACAAGCAGGGACGTAAAATGTCCAAGTCCTTGGGCAATTCTCCAGATCCTCTCAAGCTTATTGAAGAGTACGGTGCCGATGGTGTAAGGGTCGGGATGCTTTTGTGCAGCAGTGCAGGAAATGATATCCTGTTTGATGAAAGTCAGGTGGAACAAGGCCGTAATTTTGCCAACAAAATATGGAATGCATACCGATTGGTTAAAGGATGGAATGTCTCCAGCGAGATTGCTCAACCAGACCACTCGGCAGCAGCCATTCTATGGTTCGATAACTTGTTGTCTGAGTCCATAATTGCTATAAATGACCACTTTGATAAATTCCGTTTATCAGATGGATTGATGCACGTATACAAACTCTTTTGGGATGATTTTTGTGCTTTTTACCTGGAGATTGTAAAACCTTCGTACGGAGAATCTATCGATAAGGTGACCATGGAGGCTACAGTTGGCTTCTTTGACAAATTATTAAGGATATTGCATCCATTCATGCCTTTTATAACAGAGGAACTTTGGCAAAATCTCCAGGAAAGGGCAGGAGGACAAAGTATAATGGTGACAAACCAACCCGAGGCTTCTGTTTTTGAAAAGTCAATTCTTGATAAGTTTGACCTGGCACGGGAAGCTATTGTCAATATCCGGAATATCAGGCAATCAAAGGGAATATCACCTAAAGAGGGATTGCAGTTGCATGTCAAAGGAAATCTGGACCATTCCCTCTACGGGGTAATCCAAAAGATGGCCAATATTGTAACAATTGACGATATTGTAAACAAGGACAGCTCAATGACAGGTATAACTTTCATATCTTATACCACAGAATTTTTTGTTCCGCTGGAAGGTTTGACCAATGCTGCCGAAGAGATTAAAAAGGCAGAGGCAGAATTTGCACATTTGCAAGGTTTCCTCAAATCTGTTAATGCAAAACTTTCTAACTCCAGGTTTGTTGAGAGTGCGCCGCCCCAGGTTGTTGAGATGGAAAAGAAAAAACGTTCCGAT
>SABC01000052.1 GCA_009929175.1 Bacteroidia bacterium
AGGCAACTGGTTGTTAATTTATCCGAGGGATGGGGCATTTTTGGGAAGCTGCAAGCCTCTGCAAGGCAACTGGTTGTTAATTTATCCGAGGGATGGGGCCCGCCTGGTAAGCAAGGTTGTTAATTTATCCGAGGGATGCAGCAATTTAATATATCCGAGGGATGCAGCAATTTTTTTGTAGTTTTACGGCTTAAATGATTTGGGTGTGGATTCCTTTAAGTTGACATTGCAGATTGCAAGGGGTGATCAGAGGGCGTTCGAGGTTTTTTACAGGGATGAGTATAAGAAGGCGGTTTTTTATGCTAACCAGTATGTAAAGGATTACGAGCTGGCCGAGGATATTGTCCAGGATTCATTTGCCATTTTGTGGAACAAGCGGGAGTCGCTGGATCCCGGGTATCCGGTTCAGCCTTATTTGTATTCAATAATCCGTAACAACACGATCAATAATCTCAAACGCCTTACAGTCGGCTCCAGGGTAAAGGGCAATATTGCCAGCCGGGAAAGGTATGTCAATTTGCTTGCGTTGAGTGATGATACTGCGCAAAATGTTGTTGCTTCGGAGCTTAACGAGTGTATAACCAGGACTTTCGGTAAATTACCCCAAAAAATTTCAAAATCATTTATAAAGAGCAGGATTTTGGGCATGTCTTACAAAGAGATAGCCGATGAAGAAGGTACTAGTGTGAAGGTTGTGGAGTACCACATAACCCAGGCACTGAAAATATTCAGGGAAAAACTCAAGGACTTTCTTATTATGTTCTTTTTTTAGGAATTATTTCTAAAAATAAAAAGGGAAACAGGAGGTTAGATTGTATTAGTTATTACAGATAGCGTATGGATTTTAAAATGAACGAAAGAGAGCTGCTTAGAAAGTTTGTTGCGGGGAATTGCCCGGATTCCGAGAAGGAACTGGTGTTGGATTGGATTGAGGAAAACGAGTCCAACAAGGAGGAGTTTGCAAAGGTCAAGAATATGCATGTGCTCGAACAGCTACAGCTTTTTGGGTCAGAAGAAAAGCGCAGGCGCAACATGCACCGTTTTATAAGGGCGGCAGCAATATTCCTGTTGTTCATAACACTCTCTGCAGGAGGATATCTCGTGCTGCAACATTATAGCAAACCAACCACCCATATCCAACAGGAACCTAGATTTACCTATATGGTCAACACAGGAGTCAAAGGGCTGGTGGAGTTGCCGGACGGGAGTAAAGTGTGGCTCAACAGCTCCAGCCAGATAATCTGCCCGCAAAAATTCTCGGACAAATACCGTGAACTGGAGCTGGAGGGAGAGGGCTATTTTGAGGTGATTCCCAACAAGGATTGGCCCATGATTGTCAAAACCTCAAAGGATTACTCGATAAAGGTAACCGGGACATCTTTCAATCTCTCGTCATATTCGGACGATGACAAACTGATAGTCACCCTCATTTCGGGTGAGGTCTCGTTGATTGGCAAAAAGCAAAACGAAGAGATTAAATTGACCCCAAACCAGGAGCTTGTGATCCATTCCAGACAGCCTAAGCTCTCCGACAACGTGGATACAAAAAAGAAAACAGCATGGAAAGAGGGTATTTTGATTTTCGAAAACACTCCCATGAATGAAGTTGTAAAAAAGGTAGAACGCTGGTACGGGGTAAAAATCCAGGTAGAGGACCAAAAAATCCTCGACTACCGCT
Source organism: Bacteroidia bacterium (assembly GCA_009929175.1). Lineage (GTDB taxonomy): Bacteria > Bacteroidota > Bacteroidia > Bacteroidales > UBA932 > Bact-08. The sequence continues at coordinate 1,679 of SABC01000052.1, forward strand.
TCACTGCAAAGTTTAAATCTGAGTCGATTACGCAGGTACTCGAGATCCTCAGGATATCTTCCAACATCAAGTACATGATCGAAGAGAATATTGTCACACTAAAAATCTGATAAATTTTTTCTCTTTTTTTGAGGGAAGTCTATTTAAGCTTTGTACTAGATAAAGAACTAAACTCAAAATTGACACTATGAGAAAAAATGAAACTTCGCGGTGGATAAGGAGTGCCTTGTTTACACCACTTGTAGCTGTACTGTTAGTCCTCAACAGTGCATGGTCTGTGGCTCAGTCAGTTTCCATGGAATTCAAAGGAGCTCCGCTCACTTTGGTCCTTAAGGAATGTGAAAAGCAGACCGATTACACATTTGTTTACAACAACAACCTGATCAACGAAAACACCAAGGTAAACGTGACCCGCAAGGAGTCCGACGTGAATGCCCTGCTCAAATCACTCTCGGCCCAAACAGGTTATGAATTCAAGGTGGTTGAAAAGCAGATCGTAATCTCTCCCGCCACATTTTCGAACGAAAAAAGCAAAGAGCAGGAGAAGACCAAGGCCACGAACCCCACCGGGCAACAGCAAATGGTGGAGGTGAAGGGCAAGATACTATCATCCAAGGACTCACAACCCGTCATCGGAGCCTATATAATGGTTGAGGGTACACGATACGGGACCTCCACCGACCTGGATGGCAACTACTCGTTCAAGGTACCGGCAAATTCAACCAAAATTGTGGTTGCCTGCCTTGGTTACCAGAAACAGACACTGGAGTTCAATTCGCAAAACATCTCCAACCTCAAGATAATCCTGATGGACGAAGCCACCCAGTACCTCAACGAAGTTGTGGTGCAAGGGTACGGTGCAACCACGATCAAGGATGCTACCGGTTCGGTTTCTCGCTTGACAGTAAAAGAGATAGAGACAGTTCCGATGGGATCTTCCGTGCAGAGTATGCTCCAGGGACGCGCTGCCGGTGTCAATGTAATGATCCAGTCAGCATCACCGACTTCCTCTGTAAGCGTAACCATCAGGGGTGTATCCACTCTCTCCAGTTCGGGAACCCAGCCCCTTTGGGTGATAGACGGTGTACCGGACTACTCCTCCAACACCTCCGGGGACATCACCAACTCCCTTTTCAACCTCAACCTGTCCGATGTGGAGAGTATAGATATCCTTAAAGATGCCTCTGCAACAGCTATATACGGGTCAAGGGCTGCAAACGGTGTGGTCATGATCACAACCAAAAGAGGAGTGAAGGGACAAGCACCCATGATAGATTTGAACATCAAGACCGGTTTTCAAAAAGTTAATTCCAACGACCTCAAGACCTTCAATGTAGAGGAATTCAAATACTTCACCGAAACACTGGCAAGGCAGAGGGCAAATGTGGACGGCAGCATCGGATACAGCGAAAAGTTTTTCATTGACGAGTCGGAATACCTTAAGCTGAGGACCAGCCAATGGACTCCCGAGATGCTTAAGATGAGGCCTGATGCCTATATGACAGGCAATACCGACTGGTGGGACGAGATGACCCAGACCGCTACTACCAGCCAGGTGGATTTGTCGGTGAGGGGCGGAACGGAGTCGACACACTACTATCTTTCGTTTGGCTACACCGATATAAATGGTGTTATCAAAGGGGGTAAGAGCAACCTCTACACCGGCCGTATGAACTTTGAAACCCAGGTGGGCAAATCGGTGAAGATAGGGATGAACCTCTATGGATCGACCCGTACTGCAAACAACAAGGATGCACTTCTCACCTCAATACCCAGGTTCCGCCCCGACTTCGAGGCGTATAACCCCGACGGAAGCATCAACATCATACCTACAAACACTACTATCGAGAACCCCTACATCACTTACTCAAACCGGAACGACGGAATTGGCAAAAACCTCAACGGGACAGCCTATATGGAGTACATGATCCTGCCAGGCCTCAAGCTTCGCTCTGCAGGGACCCTCAACTACTCCAACTCTTCGTCGGACCGTTTCAATAAAAAAGGGACCCAGGGTTACAACTCTGCCTACAACTACCGCTCGCTTACCGCATCGGAGTACAGCACAAAGGTTTGGGACAACACCCTCAATTACGCGGCTGTGCTGGGCAAACATGACATTGTTGCGGTTTTGGGACAGTCGATCGAGACATACGACTACAAAACCCAGTCGGCTTACGGTAACGGATTCCCCGACGAGAATGTTTTGATAAACATAGGAAGTGCCTCTACTGTAGGAGGTAGCAGCGACCAGTACGGGAGCTCCCTGGCATCGTTCTTTACCAGGGTAAACTACAAATATTTGAACCGCTACCTTGTTACTGCCACATTCCGTGCAGATGGCTCCTCCAAGTTCGGGCCCAACAACAGATGGGGCTTTTTCCCCTCTGCAGCACTCGCCTGGATCGTTTCCGAAGAGGATTTCATGGCAGGAGTCAGGGATGCGATTCCATACCTTAAGCTGAGGGCATCCATGGGTAAATCGGGTTCGCAAAACCTGGGCTACTACGACTGGATGACAACCCTTTCGGCAGCACCATACATGGAGCAGGCCGGGGTGAAACCCTACAACCTTGGGAACCCTTCCCTGCAGTGGGAGAACTCAACACTGCTCGACATAGGTGTCGACTTTGGATTGCTCAACGAAAGGCTCAGGGGTACAATCGGTTATTACAGCAAAGATGTGGACAACCTCATCTACACAGGATCGGTGCCTACCAACTCTTCGTTCCAGTCAATCAACCAAAACGTGGGTTCAATCACCAACAACGGCTGGGAATTTGACATCCGGGGCGATGTAATCAGGAAAAAGGATATGGTTCTGGAGCTTGGGTTCAACATTGCCACAAACAGGAGCGTTGTGAACAAGCTGGACGGTATCCAAAAGGAGATTGTGATGCCCTATTACTATGAGTGGGTTAAGCTTGTAGAGGGCGGTCAACTCGGTGACTGGTTCGGATACAAATCTGCCGGACGTTATTTTGCAACCAACGAAGAGATTTATGCTCTCAAAAAGACCAACCCGACTACCGGTGCACAACTCAATTACCGCACATCCAGGGAGGTTGCAGGAGACCCGTACATAATGGACATGAATGGTGACGGCATAATAAACAAAGAGGACAGGCAGGTGCTTGGCAATTTCAACCCCAAGTTCTACGGCGGTTTCAATGTGGCATTCACCTACGGCAACCTCTACGCCTCTGCAGTGTTCACATACTCATACGGAGCCAAAAGGATGTGGAACTACACATACTCTTCGGTAAGCTCAGGGCTGAGCACCTACAATGCATACAACAATATGATGGACAGCTGGAACTTTACGCAGGATCCCTTTGGAAACTTGCCGAGGATTGGTTTGACCGGTACTTACAACGCATTGAGTGATTTTGTAATACACGATGCTTCGTTTATCAGGCTCAACGCCCTCAATATAAACTACAGGCTGCCCAAGAAATGGTTCGCCAACAAGTTCCTCAACGGTGTAGACCTTACTTTCCAGGCTTCTAACCTCTTTACAATCACTAAGTATCCGGGATTCGACCCTCAGGGTAACTTTGGATCGACGGATATGGCAAGCTCATATGTTGTTGGAACCAGGAATTCACAAGAGTTGATAGGGATCGGTTCGGGTGTGGACTACAGCCGTTACCCCTCCTCCACAACATTTAGTTTTGGAATAAAATTATCATTTAAATAAACGGACCTATGAAAAAGATATATTATTCGGTAATCACACTGATTGTTGTTTTTGCGACAACATCATGCGACAAGTTCCTTTCGCTTACCCCCCCGCACAAGCTGGTTGTGGAAAATGCCGTGACTGACTACGACGGTGCAGTCTCCATAATCAACGGGATGTATGCCTCCCTCTCCACCGGCAGCGGATCTTCCATCCGGGATTACTTTGGCGGCAGCCCGTTTGTTTACCTCGCCAACCAGGCTGGTGTAGCCAGGGCAGGGGGTGTGACATACTACAATATGAGTTACATGTCCACCACCAGTAACTTTAGCAACTACTGGCAGCACTGGTACGGATGCATCAACTCTGCAAACGCCGCCATTGTGGGGATAAACTCATTGGCCGACAATAAATTCCCCTCTGCACAAAGAAAGACCGAGATGCTTGCAGAGGCGAGGACCTTCCGTGCATGGGTCTACTCCCACCTGATGTGGTGCTTCTCCCAATTTTGGGCAGATGACGAGTACGGTGTGCTTTGGAGGGAAGATATTGCAGATTTCAACAATATTTTTGCCGAGAGGCTCAGTGTAAAGGAGAGTTACGAAAAGATATTTGCCGATGTGGATGAGGGCATAGCCAACCTGCCGGACTATTCTACTTCTAAAAAGCTTTCCAAGCAGATGGCCCAGGCACTCAAAGCCAAACTGTTGCTCAACAGGGGATGGGAAGGAGACTATGCTGCTGCCCTCACTCTGGTGGATGGTGTATTGACAACCTCGCCCGCTTCTTTTAAAATGGACCCCGACATGAAGCAGATGTTTGTGGATGCATGGGATTCCAAAGAGGTTCTGTGGGCCAGGTATATGGAGGAGAATGCAGGCAGGGCTTACGGCGAGGGTACCTATTCGCAGACCATAATACAGGCAGGGGATGCCTGGAGCACAGCCAACCAAAACAACCCCTCTTCGCTCAAATCGTTCTATCCTGAGTTTGACAACTGGATCAACGCCGACCCGCGTTTCGAACAGACAATGGGCTGGGCTAGGGCTATCAGCGCTACCGGGATCCTCTACTTTTGCCCCACTAAACTGGCAAGGCAGGGAAGGGCTTCGACCGACCTGATGAACGACAAGTTCACAACCTACTATTTCCGTTACCCCGAGCTTTACCTGATGCAGGCAGAGTTAAGGGCCAGGACCAATAAAAGCATAGCCGAGAGCATTGAGCCAATCAACACAATGCGCTCCAAAAGGAGCAACCCGGTGCTGGACCCTCTGCCTGTACCCGCTTCGAGGGATGAACTTATGGAGGTTATTTTCAAGGAGATCTGCCTGGAGCTGTATATGGAGAACGGTAGCGAATGGTTTGCTGCGCTGAGGATCAAGAAAAACAACCAACCTATTATCTATCTGCTCAAACCCGACGTTCAAGCAATAGACCAAAATCTGTTCTGCTGGCCGATACCCTCTACCGAGACCTCGACCAACATAAAGATCAAATCAAACCCCGGATATGACAATTAAAAGTAAAGCCATGAAAAAGAAATTTATTTTAATATTAGCAATTGTTGTTTCGTTGATTTCATGTTCCGACAAGGATGAGGTACTGGTACCGATTCCCGACGACATTACCTTCAATGAACTCTCCCTGGCTCCCTATACCCATTCTGTTCCCAGCGGGGGCTTTACTTCGGGTGGAATCAAGTTCAACACAGTGGTCAAGTCAGATGGTTCTTACAGCGGATTTGCATATTCCAACCAAAACAACCGCTCATTTGTGTGGACCAATACAAAGGCTGCGCGTGACACCAACATCCTGAGTGTCTATACCAACTACAGGAACCTTACCGAGGTTTATGCCGTGGCTGCTGCCGACAACGACACCGACACCTACTTCACTTTGGAAAAGCCGAGTGTTATCGAACACATACTCTTTGCCAATAATACCTACAACTACCTTGCAATGAACTACGGAGCCAACTCCGGCAGTGTCATTGCCAACCCCAACATTCCCTCTGCACCCAAAGCTCTTTGGAACACTTACGCTCCGGGTGTGACCAGGAAAATGAACATGGACGGCGATTACTACAAGGTGGTTGTCAAGGGATACAATGGTGCAAACCAGACTGGTTCGGTGGATGTTTACCTGCTGTGCCGCAAAACGGCCGACCCTGCCAATCCTACTTTCAACTTTATCCGTACAGACTGGATTGCTGTAGACCTGACCTCTTTGGGCCCTGTGACAAAAGTTGTGTTCTCGACTGACTGCAACTATAAGGACACAGAGGGTAACGACTTGATCCATTCATACTTTTGTATAGATGGTATTCGTTTGAGAAAAGAATAAACTTAAAATTTTTATTTGATGACCAATTCAATATCAAAAACAATAGTGCTTTTGGCTGCCGTCATGTTTTCGTTGGCACTGGTTGCTCAAAACAGGTCGGTCAACCTGCTCAAGAATGAGCCTTTCGAAAAGGTCCAAAAAATGGCAAAAGAGCAAAACAAGCTTCTCTTCCTGGATTTTGGTTCTCCCAGGTGCTCTCCTTGTTTGTACATGAAAAACAATATTTTCACGATTGACAGTGTGGCCGATTTTGTGAATGAGCGGTTTGTGAGTGTAGATTACACCGAGGGGCCGGAGAAGAAAAGGCTGAGTGAAATTTACGGTGTCTACACCGAGCCTGTCTTTTTGCTGATGGATGCCGATGGTGTTTTGATGCACCGTACCGAGGGCCGCTCCACTGCGGGTGAAATGCTGGAGAGGTTCCGCCAGGGGCTTGACAAGAACAACAACCTGGTGGCTCTGCAACGGAGGTACAAAGAGGGGGAGAGGAATGTTGATTTCCTTTTGAAGTTCATAAATACTCTGCATATTGCAGGGCTGAGGGAGCAGAAAAAAGAGGTGCTGGCCAATATCTTCCATGATGCTTTTGACCTGGAGCAGCTTTATACGGAGGATTACTGGAACCTTTTCCGTAAATATGATGATTCTCCTGTGAGCCGCCAGACACTGTTTGTGATGGACAATATGGACAAGTTTACCGAAAAGTTTGGGGAGAGTACTGTCTTGTCCAAGATAGAAACATTGTATGGTGGCAGTTCCAGGGGGTATATCTTTGGGCGCAAGGCTCCCGGTGAAGACCCGGACTATGCTGTTATCCTGCGTTATGCCCAAAATTCCAACCATCCCAACGCTTCCAAATGGCTTGCCTACCTGGTGCCGGCAGGCCACAAGTTCGGAGATTGGGTAAGGATGGCAAAAGAGATAGAGAATGCTTTGTCATTCAATATTTTGAAGCGCAACGAACGGGAGATGTACAAAAAGATGATGTCCGAACAGCTTGCCTGGTACTGCAACGACCCCAAAGCACTGCAATACTCTGTCAAATGGATCGACGCAATGCTGGAGTACACCACCGATCCTGCAACCCGCGAATCCATCATCGGCACAAAAGAGTCGGTACTCAAAAAGATTGCCGGACTATCCAATACCAAATAAGCTTCTGGTCATTTTAGGTTAACGATTAAGTATATATCAGAAGTCAAAGAGGAAGGTACAACCCCTTCCTCTTTTTTGTACACACGGGCGGGGCTGCAGGGCTCCATCCCTCGGATAAATTAACAACTTGCAGAGGGAGAGCTCGTTGCGGCTTTATGTTCATTTCCAGGTGGCTGCAAGACTCATCCCTCGGATAAATTAACAACTTGCAGAGGTTGAGCTCGTTGCGGCTTCCTGTTCATTTCCAGGTGGCTGCAAGACTCATCCCTCGGATAAATTAACAACATGCAGAGTTTGAGCGTATTACGTAACTGCGTTCATTTTCAATACTGTGTTAATTTATCCGAGGGATGAAAACTGTGAGTGCTGCCTCCCTGCAGGTTATTCCGGTGCAGAGGTTATCCCAGGCCCGAGCCGGCTGCCGGCCCAATACAGAGCCAGGCAGCAATTGACTGGAGATAACTTCGTTGCGCCGGCTAATAACCTGCAAACCTTGATTCCATCCCTCGGATAAATTAACAACTTGCAGAGGTTGAGTGCGTTATGGGTTATTGCTCGTTTTTAGTGAGTTGCAGCATGCCGCAAAGTAAAAGCAGGATGGGGTAAACATCGAGTAACCGGGGGCTTTACCAAAACCTACAAATTTTGGTGAAGTTGCCGTCTGGTTTTTTTGCTAAGTGCCACATAATGATCGGGAAGCTGCAAGCCTCTGCAAGACAACTGGTTGTTATTTTATCCGAGGGATGCATCATTATCGGGAAGCTGCAAGCCTCTGTAAGGCAAGCGCATGTTAATTTATCCGAGAGATGCTTCAGTAAAATCACCTGAAAGTCACAACCCATACAAAACCAATAACATATTAATTTTCCGAGGGATGCTTTTTTCTTTATTTTTTAAAAAATTTAGTATAAATTTGCTAGCAATGTTTTAAATCAATAATTATGAAGAGGTTATTTTTTGTTGTAGCGTTTGTGCTAATAGGCCAGATGTACGGGATGGCGCAGTCGAATAGGGCAAAATTTGGGTTATCCATCACTCCGTTAGCGAATGCAAATGTGTTGAACACTCAGGGTATCTTGGGAGGGGCGAGTTATGACTGGAAAAGTTCAATTGCATTTGGGCTGATCTATGTGCAACCCATAAACAACTGGCTTGATTTTGAATCGGGTTTTGATGTCTCAAAACATAAATTCATTGTAACTGCATTCACACATCCCGACGACATTTACTCTTCAACAAGGAATTCGACTATTTTAAGTATACCTATTACGCTGAGAATTAATTTCCTCAAATATTTCTTTGTAAATGGTGGCGGGTTGTTTAGTATATCCCCTTCTACAGAGGACTCAGCTTTGGATCAACAGGGACTTGGGCTGATGGCTGGTTTTGGCGCAAATTTTAATTTAAAGTCAGGTTTTTCCATTTTTGTAAATCCCTACTCCAAGTTTCATGCACTCATTAATTTCCCTGCTGAGAAGGGAGATAATTACAGGATAAATGAAAACGGAATCAGGATTGGAGTCACTTACACGATTCCCAGTAATTATTAGCAATCTAGTAAAGTAAGGTATAACCTTTTCCTTGGCAATGTGGGCATTTTCTTTGGATATGTACGGTGCCGTGAACTAAAAGTTCTGAGCAGTGTTTGCATCTGGTTTTCACATTAGTATGGGAACCGTATGTAGGAACTGTCTGGAGAATACAGATTGATCCGCTGCCGTTGCAGTGAGAGCAGAGGACTCTTTTGGGCTCCCTTTCTTTTGCAGAGGATTGGCTTTGCCCGCTAAATGTGGTTTGAGGAGTAGACTGAGGGGTAGGCTGAGGGGTTGGCTGGGATGCTCCGTTCAGATAATTAAACAAAGTAACCTGCTGTTCTATAAGTTTAGAATCGGAAATTAAATTTAAATTCGAGTATTTACTACGTGCTTTATCAAAATTTCCTGCACCTATATACAGGTTTACAACTACATCTACTGTGTAGGATGCGTTGGAGAAACCATAGCTAATGAGATCTGCCAATAACTCCATACTTTTTTGGTCTCCTTTCAAGCTAGCCTTGTTTAGCCATTTCTCGGCTTTGGCATATTGCCCTTTTGAAAATAAATAGTCTCCCAGTTCGGCCTGAGCTTCGGTCAATCCACCTTCGGCTGCTTGCTCCAGCCAAACAAGTGCGATCTCTTCATTCTTTTCTATTCCATCTCGTCCAAACCGGTAGGAGTTATATAATCCATACATAGCACGAGTATCGGGGTTGTCTCCCACTGCATACTTCCGGTAGGCATCAAAATTGGATTTTGGCAAGGTTAAAGTGTCCATTCCCAGAGCTAAAGCACATCTTTTTGCTCCCTTTGCACTATATTCTCCGACACAACTAAGCAAATAAAGCTTCAACGCCTTTTCAAAGTTCTTTTCGCAACCTTGCCCCTCTTCGTAAAGCTCTGCAAGATAAAGCATAGCACCTCCATTACCCTCTGCAGCAGCAACATTATAGTATTTGAAAGCCTCTGCAAAATCTTTTTGCAACCCACCTTGGCCGGTTTCGTAATAATATCCAATCCTGAAAATTGCCTGGGGATCCTTCCTGAGCGCAGCCAATGTGTACAATCTTAATGCTTCATTATAATCTTCTGCTACACCAGATCCGTTCTCGTAGCATGAAGCAAGACCTGTAAGTGCCGAAGCTTTGCCCTTTTCGGCGTCAGGTAAATATCTGGCAGCAAGACCGGTTTGTGCCGATAGCTGAGTTGGAGAATAAAGTAATAACGTGCAGAGAATGAGTGTAGGAAGCAGCAAAAATGACGGATGTGCATAAAGCTTTTTCATAACTAAAAAGTTTAAGTAAATTCCTGAACAAGAAAACTTGGATGATTTTTACAAATTTACAAAAAATATCTTTCAGAGTGTAAAAATCCCAGCCGCATCCCTCGGATAAATTAACAACTTGCAGAGGCAGAGCGCGTTGCGGCTTTCCGTTAATTTCCAGCGGTTTGGGGATTGATCCCTAGGATAAATTAACAACTTGCAGAGGCAGAGCGAGTTGCGGTTTTACGTTAATTTTCAGCGGTTTGGGGATTGATCCCTCGGATAAATTAACAACTTGCAGAGGCAGAGCGCGTTGCGGTTTTACGTTAATTTTCAGCGAGTTGCTGTTTTCTGCAAGGAAGGATAAACTCAATCCATTAAAACGGAGACCTTACCAAATCCACAAATTTTGGTAAAGCTGCTGTGTCGCGCATTTTGCTAAGTGCCTCATAATCATCGGGAAGCTGTAAGCCTCTGCAAGACAGCTATATGTTAATTTATCCGAGGGATGCTTACCGTCAGTTTACTTTTTACGAGTCAATTTCATAAGGACAGGCATACCTTGATCATCTACAAATGATATTTCGTCAGATGCCAAAACCCTGCCGCTGATTGTAGTACCGGTTAGTACCGGATTACCTTCGGTAACAGGTGTCAGAGTAGCCACAGGGTGGTCGTAGGAATAGGAGAACCTTTCTGAACGGATTTGGCCACTAATGAAATCTGCATAAATGAAATTGCACTGTGTCCTGTCAAATTTTACCAACAAGGAATAACTGCTGGTGGTTGCAGACCATTCAGTCAAATACAAACCATGAACCGAAATTTCAAATAACATGTTGTAAATTGGTTTCGAGCTTTCGAGCAACCCTTCGTCATCATTGCCAATTTTTTCACATCCGGTAACACACAAGCTACCGACAATTAAAATCATTACAATCAGTTTTGATAATCTCATAATGCAGAGTTTAGGGTAAAGATAAGAAAAAAAATGTTTGCATCCCTCGGATAAATTAACAACTTGTAGAGGCAGAGCGCATTGCGGCTTTCCGTTCATTTTCAGGTGGCTGCAAGACTTATCCCTCGGATAAATTGACAACTTGCAGAGAACGAGTGCGTTGCGGCTTCCTGCTCTTTTACAGCGAGTTGCTGTTTCCTGCAAGGCAGGATAAACTCAATCCATTAAAACGGAGACCTTACCAAATCCACAAATTTTGGTAAAGCTGCTGTGTCGCGCATATTGCTAATTGCCATATAATCAATGTAAAGTCTTAAGCCTTTGCAAAACAACTACTTGTTAATTTATCCGAGGGATGCTTTCCGTAAAGGCATGCAGAGGGTGATTATATTTTTCAAATACCCTTCTCCGATGAATCCGAAAAGATCGAACATACCTCAACCTTCGAAACAGGCCTTGCCCGCCTCCCCCTTTTTAAATCGTATCAATTGCGCAGCAAATGATGCGAAACCGCCGGAGGCGCTTCAAAATCCAACT
>SABC01000164.1 GCA_009929175.1 Bacteroidia bacterium
GGGTTGGAGAGGAGAGACTTTTTACCTATGTCAATGCCTGTGGAGAGGTAATAAACCCAAAAATGCTCTTCACAACAGCAAGAGCATTTGAGAATGGATTTGCATTTATAACCTATAAAGAAAACGGAGCAGATTACTCCGGAGTAATTAATCATAACGGGGAGGTGGTTGTTGCTGTCGCCGGTAAATATGAGAATGCTCAATTCGGGAATGGAGTTTTTGGCTTCCATACTATCCTTAAAAAGGGGCATAATACATTTTATGATGTCCACTACTTTGGGATTGATGGAAAAAGAATTAATCTCCCACAAGAGAGGGCGCGCGAACTTGAGAGTCCCGGATATAAACTCTCTGAGGCAGACAATTTTGAACCTTATCGAAAAGAGTATGACAGAAGCAGGTACTGCGGATACAATCGTTTTTTAGTTGAGAAAAGCGGAAAAACTAAAATTGTTGATAGTGAGAATAAAACAGTTTTCGAATCAGATTCTGGAATGGATTATATAAGCCCTCTTTTTGCCTGGGGAAGACTATTTTTCAAATCAAAAGGTGTAGTTGATCTTAATGGTAAACGAATCCTTGATAATAAGTATGATGTTATTGAACCTGTTGACGGGGAGGCATTTTTAACAATTATTGACAACAAGGCGCAAAGCCTGGTTGGAATTGACGGCAAAGTACTGGCTACCAGCGTAAATCCCTCTCTATGGGCTCTTTGCAACAGCGTTTTAATCACAAACAAAGTATACCATTTCAAGACAGAAATTCAGCCGGGAGATGTTGTTATGATATACTCAAACATGGACCTATCCGGGACCATATCCACAGGCAAGCTTAAAGGTCTGGTTGAAAGCCGGCCTTACACACAGCGCTGGCTCAGGCCTACCCATCCCGAGGCACAGAGGATAGTGAAGAGTCCGGAAGGGAATGCATTGCAGGTAATAGCCCTTGAGGCTCTCTACAAAAATTGGTTTAGTTCTGAAAAAGTGGCTGAATGATTAAAAAATTATTTATACTTCTGGTCCTGTTAACGGGGTTTTCAAGGCTTGCATTTCCGCAAAACGGCGTTGCTGTTTCAAAACCTGCTTTTGTATATGTAAATGGAGTACAAAATCATATAGAAGCCTTTATTTTGAATGGTGTAATCTTTTACAAAATTCAGGACATAGCTGCTCTTTTTACAGATCTTGTTCCCAGGTTTTCATACAAAGTAGTGGCCGGAGAGGTTGAGATAATCAGTAATACAAATCACACTCCGGACGGGAGTGAACTATTTGCATCCAGGCCGGGAAAATACTCTGCTACACTTTTTTCCTCTGCTGTTATTGCAAATGGTAAAAGTGTAAAGGCGGATGTATACATCATCAGGGAGAGCTATTGCCTTTCAGAATCTGATCTGGCAAGAGTGCTTAATGTGGGAAGAAAGCCTCTCCCTCATACCGGCTATACAGGAGTAGAATTTGCCACAAACTTTGTATACTCGCCTTCAATTGGGGATATGAAAATTAAAGAGCCGGAGGAGGTGGGCAATATCTCATTCAACCTTGGCCGCTGGGGAATCGGCCTTGAATACAAAGGGTATATATTTTTCATTCATAAAAATGCCATTTTCAGAATCAAGAGTGATGGTACAGGCCTAAAGGAGTTTAAAGTCAAGGCTGCCCACTCACTTAACGGCTACAGGGAGAGAATCTACTTTTATGCATATGGCTATACGGTTAAGTCTGTAAATCTTGACGGGGAAGATTTGAGAACGGAAATATGCCCTTTGTATGCGATGAATATGGGATTAGAGAGCCAGGAACCTCACTCCATAACCTATTTTGGAGATATAGTAATGGCAAAGTACAATAACAAACTTCAAAACGGACAATGGACAGATGAGATCAGGTGGTATGCAACCTCAGGCCGCTCAGAAGGTGTTATCTACAGGATAAACAGTGAAAAGAGGGTCATTGGAGACTATTTTCTAGACAAGAACTATGTCTACTTTAGTGTCAACTGGGCAAACAGAAAGGATATCAACAAGCCTGGAAATCTCAGTGAAAAGGAGTCTCTTGTGGAGAGAAATGTCTCTCAGGTTTTCAAAGCAGGGGATAAAATGTATTTCAAGGGTAGTGATGACAATCTGATGTACTCAATGCCTCTGGGTAGCAAATCCAATATTAAGAGAGTCTCCGGAGTCACCGTAAACCGGTTCTTTGTAAAGGGCAATATTGTTATCTTTCAGAAGCAGGAGGGCCTTTACACAATGAATCTCAATGGTTCAGGAGAGAAAACTCTTATTTCAAAAGGGGTCAGAAATTTTAATGTTGCAGGAGATTGGATTGTCTTCAGCGAAAGAGAGAATACAAGCTTAGGGGCAAGGGTGGGGCTGATAAGTATTAATGGCTCAAAAACTGTAAAATTGCCTTAATTATTATAGATAAGCTTGGTCAGTTCAACAAACTCATCTACACTTAGTTGTTCCGGACGCATCCCAAACAGATAACTTTCCGGAGGAGTTCTCCCCTCAAGAAGTTGTTTG
>SABC01000165.1 GCA_009929175.1 Bacteroidia bacterium
CATACAATATGGGAGGGATGGAGATTACGGAGGCAGGAATTTCTCCTTATGAGGCTCAAAGCAGAGCAAAGGATCAGTCTATAAGGCAACAATCAGCAAGTGCGTCTACCACTTCTGCAAACGCGTCAATGATAAGGGCAACAGCAGACAAAACAGCAGTCAAAAAGAATAACTTTCTTGTATATACCGACCCATCTGGGAAACAGAGGTCAATGGGTAAGTCGCAGGCTCAACAGATAATCAATGATGTTGCAGACAGATACAAGGGGCTTGAAACTAAGCCTGATGATCAGCTGACCCCACTAGAGAGGTCTATTAAGAATGACATTTCTAACATCAACAGAGCGATGGGGACAGGTAATTTTGAAGCAACAGACAATCTCATTCGTGCAGTTGCGCTTAAGTATCTGAAAGATGGACACGCAGATTTTCAACATTATTTTGATGCAGAAAACACAGGGGTAGAAAGCACAGATAATTCAGCAGGATCGTTTTTGCCTCGCAAGTCAGTACAGCAAAAGAAAAATCTCTTAGAAGAATAAGGATATGACAGACTCAAAAGCTCAGCAAATTGATAGCAGGGAGAAGTTGTATAACAACCTCATAGGCACAGGGAGGGTTTCAGAAAAGGAGCTTGGCAAAAAGGAGGACTTTTTGAATTCAATTACAAGCGCCTCAGATGCAGCCTATTTGTACAAGAATCTTCAAACAATTTTTGATGAAGAGGAAATAGGGGATGAGAGGAAATTCACCGATTATATTCTAAGAGACATTACCGGGCCACTTCCGGCTGGAAGACCAGGAGGGAACCTTCCACTTCCATCAACTGCAGAAACTACATTTGCGCCTCAGAGTCCGTTTGTTATTCAAGACAAAGCCCCTGCGCCATTGAAGGAGAAAGCCAATACAGTTAATGATAAACAGCAATTTGTTGATGTTGACAAGCAAGGCCAGCAATCTGTAAAATCAACCGTTGCAGGGGTTGAGGAAGAGATGGCAGCTCTATATGACAAGCATAAGGACGAGCTAGAAAGGTTTAAGTTTATAAAGAAGAGGCTTAGTGCTCCTGCTGGTATCACTCCTCTTGTGGGGCTATTATCAAGATCACTTATACCCAAGGAGGATAGAGAATATTATGCACAAAATAAAGAAAGGCTAGAGGGTGTTGAGCAACAAATGAAACTAATGCGTATGCGCAAAGACATCATCAACCTTACCGAACAGCAAGAATCACTAGATCCAAATAGTCCGGGAATCAAAAAGTTTTGGGATGGATTAACTAAATCAGGCACAGTAAAAGACTTCCTGACAATGGGTCTGTCAACAATGAGGGATGACGTCTATATGATTGAGTTGCTTGAAAAGGCAAGCAAGGATAAGAACTCAATCAACCCGGAAGAGCAGAAACTCATTGATTCTTACATGAAGCTGCAAGAGTTGCAATCAAAAGATAATGGTTTTTGGTACAAAGCGGGAGAGCAAGGAAGGATGATGGTCCCGTTTGTTATTAGTATGATAGCTACAGGAGGCGTTGCAGGAGCCGCCAGTCTTGGACAAAAGGCTATTGCAACAAGTTTTAAAGCCGCAACAAAGTTAGGAAAGAAAAAGGCTGTTGAGTATGCTGCCAGAAAAGCCGGTTCGCTCATGCTTGGCAACATGTTGCGCACACCTTTAACTACCACATTTTACACAGATCTTGCAAAGCGAAGAGTAGGTAATTATCAACAAGACGAGAATGGAGACATAGTTAAAGGAGACAATACGCTTACTGGAGACCTTTACAAGTCCTATGTAACCAATACGCTTGAATACATGACTGAGGGTTTTGGAGATCTTGTTGGGAGAGGTGCGCTCACTAGCCTGTTGGCCAAGAAGAGAATTCTTGGGCCGATGTCTAAGTACGTGAGTGCGCTTGAAAAAGTTACCGCTAACCCTGTTTATAAGAAGGTTGGTAGCGTGCTAGACAAGGCTCAGATACATGGCATATCAACAGAAATTTTCGTTGAGGAGGTTCCAAATGCTCTTTTATCCTCTCTTCTTACCGGCTCAGACGACTATAAACAACTCGCAGACCCTGAATTTTATGGCACAATAGCGGTCAATACCGCCCTTATGGGTGGGATATTCAAGGGGACACAATTCGTATCCGGAGGTGTTGCTAACTCAATTGAGAGAGGAAGGATAAACAATGTTGCAAAAAAGGCCAATAACACCTTACAAAGAGAGATTGAGGCTATTGATGATGCTGATATATTAACAGCGGCATCAGAGCTTCAGCAATCCATCTCAAATGATGATTATTTTAACCCTGACAACAAATCCGAGAGCGGAGTAATTAATGCCTTTCAAAACTTCAGAAAGGTAGTTGAGAGCAAGTATGAGACCAATCCCGAGCAGTACGAGGAATTATTCCAAGCTGCATCAAAAGCTGTTTTGTCAAACGCAGAAAAAGCAGGTGCATATGAGGGTTTGCTTGCAATAGCAGAAGAGGAAGATGGTGGCCCGGTCGCAATGAAAAAAAACCCG
>SABC01000166.1 GCA_009929175.1 Bacteroidia bacterium
AGCTGCATCTGCGGCAGGGCGTTGTGGTTGGATCCGCTGGAGAGGTTGTCCATGATGTAGATGGAGGGGTCTATGTTTTTGAGGGATTCAAAAACGTTTTTATTACCCACCCTGCGAAGATCCTGTGACGATATGGTGGTTGCCGAGCCGGTGAATGTTTCGGCTCGTTTTTCCACGATACCGGTTACAACCACTTCGTTGAGCTCTTGTTTGCTTTCGCTCATTTTGACAATGTAGTGGCTCCTGTTGTCCAGTGTAATGTCCAGGTTTTCCATTCCGATCATGCGCATGCTCAGGGTCTTGTAACTCTCTGCAGGGACTTCCAGCTCAAAGGTGCCGTTAACGCTGGTATATGCTCCTGCTTTTGTGCCCGGTACAAAGACTGCCACCCCGGGCAGAGGCTGGTTGTTGCTGTCGTTAACCACCCCTGTGATCCTGATGGTGCGGCCTTGCCTTGGTTCCTTTTGGGTAATCACTATTTGGTTGCCGCTGATTTCGTAGGCCAGGGATGTGTTTACAAATACAGTGCTCAATATGTTGGCAAGGCTCTCCTCACGTACGTTGATGGTTACGGGGGAGGCGTTCTCTACATGTGAGTCTTTATAGAAGAATTTATAGGTAGTCCTCTGCTCGATCTCCTTAAAGAATTGAGTCATAAGGACTCCGTTGAGGTTGAGGGTTATCTTCTCTTGTTGTTCGGCTCCGCGGAGGGGTGCCGGGAGCATCAGGAGAGATAACAACGGCAGCAAAAGCAAATGCCGTAGTTTTTTCAGTTTGTTCATAATTAGATTGTTTTGGAATAAGTAAGTTGTATTTGAGATTAGTTTGTGTTAGATGTTTTCGAGTACAAGGTATCCGTTGACAATCCTGTACTTGATTCGTGCGCTGATACATATGGCTTTGATTGCGGCCTCTATGTCTTCGCGGTCGAACCTGCCGTTGAACTTTTCCGCTCCAGATACTGTGGTGCGGTCGATGATCTTGACTCCGTACCATGCCGAGAGGTTTTCGAGGAGCTCCCCAAAGGTTTGCCCTCGGACTATGAGTACACCGTCTTTCCACATTGTAAGGAGTCTGGAGTCTACATTTGTAACTGTGCTTTCATTGGTTCTCCTGTGAATGCTGAGTTGTTCGTTGGGTTTGATTATCCGGCTCCCTTTTTTGGTATTGACCTTGACAGAGCCCTCTACAAGTATTACGTTGGCGTTATGGTTGTTGCTGTGTGATTCCACATCGAATGAGGTGCCCAGCACCTCCACCTCCATGTCGGAGGTGTTTACCAGGAAGGGGGTTTTGGATTTGCTTACTTCAAAATAGGCACGTCCCACCAGTGTTACCTCCCTTTTATCGTCGTCGAATGTGGTCGGGTATTTAAGGTATGAGTTGGATGTCAGGTAAACCCTTGTGCCGTCGGACAGCACCATAGCCACCCTTTCTCCGGGAGGGGTCGTTACCGAAGTGTAGGTTTTTGGGCGTGATGCGCCGTTTGCCTTGCCGGCAGCTACTTTATTTGTGTTTGCTGTTGTTTGTGCAGCGGTTTTTTCTGAGGTTGTGCCATCTGCAAGCACTCTGCCCGGGTCAATTACATTGACTGCTCCGGTGGTGCCTTTGATCGTGCGGACCATCTCTCCGTCGTTGAGTTCTACCCGTACAGAGTCGGTGGAGTAGGCGAGGGTGCTGAAGTCCTGGTTGACTCCCCAGCCGGCTATTCCTGCGATTTTCAATATTGCTGCCACCATCACCAGGGATGCTGCTGCCGAGGTGGTCCACACTGCAAACTTGCGGACCATTGTGTTCCTCCTCGAACGGCGGATGTAGCTCATGAGCCTCTCCATCTCTGCCTGTTCAATTATAGTATTTGATTGGTGTTGGTTTCCTGCCTGCAGCTCTGAATCCTTTGCCACATGCCACATCTCCTTGAGCTTTCCAAAATACTCCTCGTTCCGGTGGTCTTTTATCCACTCAGCAAACTCCACGATCTCCTCCTTTGAGGCACTCCCGTTCAAAACTTTAACCAATAAATGATCAATCTCTGCTTTCATATATCACGTTTAACTAATACTAAGACGCAAAAACCACCCCACACCCCCAACCCCCCTGGCTGCATCCCTCGGATAAATTCACAACTAGCAGCAACTGTGCGTGTTGCCGCCTCCCGGCTGGGACCCATCCCTCGGATAAATTAACAAGTGCTTTAATATTAGCACTTTGAGCTCACTGCCGCATCCCTCGGATAAATTCACAAGTAATTTAATATTAGCACTTTGAGCTTAATTAATCTTATATAGACATGATATAAAAATTCTTGCTTTA
Organism: Bacteroidia bacterium; assembly: GCA_009929175.1. Taxonomy (GTDB): domain Bacteria; phylum Bacteroidota; class Bacteroidia; order Bacteroidales; family UBA932; genus Bact-08. The sequence goes on from SABC01000166.1 coordinate 2,314, forward strand.
ATAATAATATGACAAGCCTCTGCACAAAAATATTCAATATTTTAAGATTACTTGAATGTTTTAGATATTTAATATATGGATATTCAAGAAGTTGTTATTTTATCCTAGGGATGGAAAATTTGTATGTATGTATTTTTTTGTAATTTCGTAGTTTGGATGAAAATGAGCAATAGCAAAGATGGTAAGGATTTCGTAGC
>SABC01000167.1 GCA_009929175.1 Bacteroidia bacterium
GCATCTCCCTTTGCAATAATCTTAGCTTCCGGCGTGCCACTCACCTGGATTTCAACAATTCTATGAAGCAGAAAAGCCTCCTTATAACGAAAGAGTATTACATCTCCTGTTTTAAGTTTCTCCGGGGTAAATGGGTGGAGAGTTACAATGTCAATGCCATCTAAAAGCAGAGGGCTCATACTGTTTCCGCGTACAGTGAGGCGAACACTGCTTCCGGCTTTGATGCCCTCTTCAATGATTTTTAGTGCCTCTATATTCGGAATGATCTTTTTCATTTATATAATGTCTCCTTAACCATCTCTGCGGCCTCTCTGTCCGGCAGGCAGTGTAAGAGAAATACAGGCGTTGTTGAGATTACTTTTGAGATTATTTCGCAAATATGCCCTTCAAAGAAATTATCCTTTAAAAAAGCGGGAGGGAATGAGGGGTAAAGTGCCCCAAAGGACTCCAGTGTGTTAAGCTTTTGCAGTTTATTACAGGGATGTTGTTTAATCCTTACAACTGCCTTTACAGGATAGCTTTCGTTAATATATACCTGACCCTTTCCGCTCCAGGGCGAACCGTGAACAACCGGCTCACCATCTTCAATACTCAAAACAGGGCTGTCATCATTAAGAAGTCTGCTCCCTTTAACATGGTTAAGCCAGAGCCTCGTATGTGTGCTTTTTCCGGTTCCTGACTCCCCGAGAAAAAGCACTGCGCTGTTATTATAAATTATCACAGATGAGTGGAGAGCAGAAATTTTTCGAGGAATCCCTGCAAACGCGAATGCCATCCATAGAGAAAATTTAAGATGAACAGGATTTGGAGCTAACCTGAATCTCACATTTGGAGAGCCAATCTCCATGGCAAACTCGGTTGAACCGGCTCCACCTTTTTCTTCGATTGTAAAGAGATATCTGTTGCCGTTTTTGATAAGCCTGCAGGTCTCCTCTTCCAGGCTAAAAGTATGAATTACCTTATTTCCCACATCTTCTGATAAAAATGCCGTTTCCTCTGATTCAAATTCTTCTGACAATTGAATTAAAGGTTCATTATCGTTGGCTGAGTCATGAAAATGAACAAAACCCGGAAGAACTCCTGAGAGGTTGTCCTGAAACTCCGTATCAATCTCTATCCTTTGATTTGCAATTCTATATTTATGCCTGATTCCCATTCAGCTTAATTCTATTATCCTGTCGCAAATATTTAGTAAACTATCCTTATGTGATACAATCACCACAGTCATATTTTTATCCTTAAATGCAGGGTGCTCCAAAGCTCCGGCAATCTCCTCCTCTGTCCTGTTATCAAGAGCAGATGTGGGCTCGTCCAGAAGAAACACATCTGCCTTCTTATAAAATGCCCTGGCTATTGCAACTCTCTGCCTCTCTCCGCCCGACAACCGGCAGCCCCCGTCTCCTATTTTTGTATTAATACCCAACGGTAAACTGTCAACCAGGCCGTTAAGTGAGGCTCGCTCAATTGCCATATTTAACCTGTCATAGTCTGTTTCCTGAGCCAGAATTATGTTCTCTGCAAGTGTAGAGTCCATGATAAATATATCCTGAGATACGTACCCCACCCGTTTGTGCCATTCGCCCCTGTTTTGAGAGCTGAGTGGTGTTTCGTCAATATAAATATCCCCATCTAATGGCTTGTACAGCCCGAGTAAAAGGTAGAGCAGAGTGCTTTTTCCTGAACCGGAAACCCCCTTTATTCCCACTTTTTCTCCTTTTTTAATTGACAATGAGAAATTGGTAAATATCTGATCTCTTTCACTAAAGCCAAAACTAACATTCCTGAATTCAAACTTATTGTCAAATTTTACAGGATTTTTTTCTGCCGGGACCTCATCATTAATAATGATGTCCGCGTTACTTACCTCTTCAATAATTTCAAGAGTATATCTGTTTGATTTAATAAGAGAGTATTGTGAGAGGGCAGACCTGAGTGCAGGCATCAGCTTAAGGGTGGCTACTGCAAAAAGGGCTGTAAGCACTCGAAAATTACTGCTATTGCTGCCAAAAAAATAACCGGCTAAAACAACTCCGGTTATTACAACAATAACCCCTGTCTCTATTAATTTTGACGAGATGCTTTTCAGGCTCTCCGACTTTTCTTTGGACTCAGAAATTGCATTCAGCCCAGATCTGAAAATTTTTATAAGCTTGGGAAATGAGTTATTAACCTCTACCTCTGCATAGCCTCTGAATGTTTCGGCAGTAACCCTCCACTGGCTTTTCTTTGCTTCATTATCGCTCTTACCGGCTCTTTGCAGCCTCCCTCCCGTTTTCATCTGGTAAATAAAGAGCAGCGGAAAGAAGAGAAGAACCTCTGTAAGAGCGACATAAATATTTACAAATGAAAGCGATGCAACTATTAAGATTACAAGGACAAGATCACCTGCCAGTGTTATCGCAGGGGCAATTACTCCGTAAACATACGACCAGCATACAGAGTTTGTGTTGTGGGACAGCGCAGAAGAGGAGTTATCTTTAATGTATGGCAAACCTTTATTATAGTAA
>SABC01000053.1 GCA_009929175.1 Bacteroidia bacterium
CTTGTGAAGTCTCCGGCAGTTGCCACATACGACCTTAAGCCCGAAATGAGTGCACACGAAGTAAAGGACGAGCTTATCAAGGAACTTGAACAACAAAAGCACGACCTTATTGTACTTAACTTTGCCAACGGAGACATGGTTGGCCATACCGGGGACTTCAGCGCAATAAAGAAGGCTATCAAGACCGTTGACCGATGCACTGCAGAGATTGTGGAAATTGCAAGGGAAAATGGATATTCGATAATCATAACTGCCGACCACGGGAATGCCGACAACGCTGTCAATCCCGATGGGTCTCCCAATACAGCCCATTCACTGAATCCTGTCCCTTTTGTTGTCATTGACAAAAATGTGCATGAAGTAAAAGACGGAAAACTTGCCGACATTGCTCCCACAATACTAAAGATCATGGGAATAGAGATACCTGCAGAGATGACCGGAACACCTCTGGTGTAGTCTCCTATAATTATAAAATAATAATGGCATTCGTACATCTGCATGTTCATACCCAATACTCAATCCTGGATGGGGCAGCCAATATAAAAAAACTGTTTGCCAAGGCAAAGGAAGATGAACAAATAGCCCTTGCCATAACCGACCATGGAAACATGTTTGGGGTCAAAGAGTTTTTGGAAACTGCCCAAAAGTTTCCGGAAATCAAGCCTATTGTCGGTTGTGAGGTATATGTGGCAAAAGGATCAAGGCTGGACAAAAGGGGCAGGGAAGACCTTGGTAACTACCACCTGGTTTTGCTTGCCAAAAACCTGACCGGTTACAAGAACCTGGTTAAGCTCACATCTTATGCATTTATAGACGGATTTTACTCCAAACCAAGGATTGACCGTGAATTGCTCGAACAATACAGCGAGGGATTGATATGTTCATCTGCCTGCCTGGGAGGGGAGGTGCCTCAGGCAATCCTTGCCGGCAATATCGAAAAGGCAAAAGAGGCAGCCATGTGGTACAAGAATCTTTTCGGAGATGACTATTACCTTGAGCTGCAGAGGCATGAGACCGACGTCGAGGGTGCAGATGCTTCTACTTTTGAAACTCAGCAACAAGCCAACAAAGCAATATTGGAGATTGCTGCAGAGTTGGGAATCAAATGTATAGCTACAAACGATGTCCATTTTGTGGCTTCGGACGACAGGGAGGCCCACGACCGGCTTATCTGCCTGACCACAAATGCCGATGTAGATGACCCTCAGAGGCTAAGGTACACCAAGCAGGAATACCTCAAAAGTCAGGAGGAGATGGCCCGTATATTTGCCGACCTTCCCGAAATACTCGAAAACACGATTGAGATTGCCAACAAGGTGGAGGTCTATGATATTGAGTCCAAACCAATCATGCCAAACTTCCCCATTCCGCAGAGTTTTTCGGACTCCGACGAATACCTCAGGGAGCTGACATACAAAGGAGCTGCCCAAAGATACGGGGAGCTGACCAATGAGCATACTGAGAGGATTGATTTCGAACTCCGGATAATCAAGAAGATGGGTTATCCCGACTATTTCCTGATTGTCCAGGACTTTATTGCAGCAGCGAGGGATATGGGTGTTTCTGTTGGTCCGGGGAGGGGGTCGGCAGCCGGTTCTGTAGTTGCATACTGCCTTAAGATAACAAATATAGACCCTTTAAAGTACGACCTCCTCTTTGAGCGTTTCCTCAACCCCGACAGGATTTCGATGCCCGATATAGACATTGACTTCGATGACGAGGGGCGCTTCAAGGTTTTGCAATATGTAGAGGAGAAGTATGGTAAGGACCATGTTTCGCATGTGATTACATTTGGTACGATGGCTGCCAAAAGTGCCATCAGGGATATTGCCCGCATACAGAGACTTCCCCTTCCCGAGTCGGACAGGTTGGCAAAACTTGTCCCAAACCGTTTCCCGCCCGACGAAAACGGCAACCAGGTGCCGGTTACCCTGGACAACTGCCTCAGGATGGTTCCTGAGCTTGCAGAGGCATACGAATCGGGCGAGCCTCTTGTGAGGGAGACACTGGAATTTGCAAGGAAGCTGGAAGGGACAGTCCGCAATGTGGGAGTACATGCTTGTGCGATCATCATTGGACGTGATGACCTTAGGGAGTATATTCCTATCACAACCGCAAACGACAAGGATACAGGGGAAAAGATTTGGGTATCACAATACGAGGGTTCCCAGATAGAGAAAGTGGGAATGCTCAAGATGGACTTCCTGGGTCTTAAAACGCTCTCCATAATAAAGGAAACCCTTTCAAATATAAGGAAATCAAGAGGGCTGGAGATTGATATCGAGACGGTTCCTTTGGATGACAAAGCTACATACGAGCTGTTCAGCAGGGGAGATACGGTTGGCACCTTCCAGTTTGAAAGCGACGGTATGAGAAAATGGCTCAGGGAGCTGAAGCCTTCGGTATTTGAGGACCTGATAGCCATGAATGCTCTTTACCGGCCGGGACCTATGGATTATATACCCGATTTTGTCAGTCGCAAACATGGACTTAAGAAGATTGAGTACGACCTTCCTGTGATGGAAGAGGTGCTCTCTTCTACATACGGGGTTACGGTATACCAGGAACAGGTGATGCTCCTGTCGCAGAGGATTGCAAACTTTACAAAAGGTGATGCAGATTCTTTGCGTAAAGCCATGGGTAAGAAGAATAAGTCTGTAATGGACAACCTTAAGCAGCAGTTTATAAAGGGTGGCGAAGATAACGGTCATCCTGCCGATGTGCTGGAGAAGGTTTGGAAAGATTGGGAGGCGTTTGCCCAATATGCTTTCAACAAATCCCACTCAACCTGTTATGCATGGATTGGTTACCAGACTGCTTACCTGAAGGCCAATTACCCTTCGGAGTACATGGCTGCAACTTTGAGCCGCAACCTCAATGACATTGAGGAGCTGACCAAGCTTATGGACGAGTGCAAAAGGATGAAGATCGAGGTACTCGGCCCCGATGTGAATGAAAGCATAGATACATTTACAGTAAACAAAAAGGGGAATATCCGTTTTGGAATGGGAGGAATCAAAGGTGTAGGGTCGTCAGCTGTCGACAATATTGTCAAGGCAAGGGAGTCCGGCGACGGGCCATTTACCTCTGCATTCAACTTTATTGAGAGAATCAGCCTCAATGTGGTAAACCGCAAAACCATCGAATCCCTGGTGTATGCCGGGGCCTTTGACGGGTTTGAGGGGGTACGCAGGGAGCAATACCTGGCAATGACCTCCAAGGATGAACTCTTTTTGGATAGTCTTATCAAATATGGGAACAGGTTCCAGAATGATACCCTAAACGGCGGGAACTCCCTCTTTGGAGAGAGCGAAAGCATCAAACTCACCCCACCGGAAATACCCCCTTTGGCAGAGGCCAACCAGAACGAACTGCTCAAGAAAGAGAAGGAGTTGGTAGGCATGTACCTTTCTGCCCACCCTCTGGACCAGTTTGCATTCGAAGTGAAGCATTTCACAACCTGTACCATTTCGGAAGCTGCCGATATGGTTACCAGGGCCTCCAAAGAGGAGGCTCTGCAGGGCAAAGAGCTTATAATTGCAGGTATTGTCACAAACGTTAAGGTTTCATACACCCGCAGCACCGGCAAACCATTTGCAAACTTTGTAATCGAAGATTTCAATGGTTCCATGAACTTTGCAGTATATGGCAGGGATTACGAGGCATTCATGCAATATATGCAGCCCAACCTTCCGTTGATAATAAAATGTTCACTATCACCCAGGTTCGGGTATGGACAGCAAAACAAAGATGATCAAAAGCCGGTTGATTATGAGCTCAAGGTCAAAAGGATCAGGCATCTTGCAAACACCAAGGAGGAGTTTGTAAGGGAGCTTACAATCAATGTTCCTGTAAAAATCGTCAACAAAAAATTCCGAGCCGAGCTGGTTAACCGGCTAAAAGAGAATAAAGGCACGACTAACCTCGTGGTCAAGTTCCTGGATTACGATAAGAAATTTGCGGTAGAGTATGTTTCGGCAAAGTACAGGATATCTCTAAACAATGATCTGCTGGAGTATTTCGAAACCAGTTCGTTAGGATACTCATTTGTCCCAAGCCTGAGCTTTTAGTTCGAGTTCCTGGCCATCGGAGGTAATGAAATTTGCTCCGCTGGCAGGATCGGCAAGGTGGCCGATTATGTCCAGTTGCGGGAACTCCTTTGTCAACTCCTCATGTTTTTCAAGCGGTATGGCAAAGAGGAACCTGTAGTCGTCCCCTCCGTTGAGAGCAGCAGTGAGCTGATCAATCCCAAGCTCCTCGGCAACCATTCCTGCCTGTGCTGCAAGCGGTATCCTGTTCATGAATATCTTGGCGCCCAGGGCATGTCTGTAACATATGCTTTTTACCGCGTGGGAGAGTCCCTCACCCATGAACTCTCCGTCCGATGGCAGTATCCCGGTTGAGGCGAATAGTCCAAACAGGGATTTGTCAATCTCAGGACTCAGGTATGACTGCAATACGAATTTATAATTATCCAGGCTGGGCTGGATATTGGCTTGTTCAAAGACCCTCTTCTCACGTTCCAGTATTTGCAGGCCAAGGTAAGCAGCTCCAAGGCTACCATTAACACATAACAGGTCTCCCGCTTTGCAAGCTGGGCGTTGAACAAAGAGACCCCTGTTTTGTTTTCCTTGGGACGATAAAGAGATTGTAAGCCCGGTCAGGGATGGAACCAGGTCGAGTTTTATTTTGTCAATTTTATGTTCTTTGAAGGCGGCCGTCATTCCCTCCCAAAGGGATTCGGTTTCGGTGTTGGAAAACCTTGAGGAGAGGGCGATAGTTACGGAGATAGAAAAAGGTTCGAAACCGGCAGCATAAAGAGGTCCGGTCACGGCCAGGACAGATTTGTAACCAAGATGTTGTAATGGAGTGTAAACCAAGTCAAAATCTATCCCTTCGAGTAGTAATTTGTGGGATGTTCCGGCTATGTTGTCCCCGTAATCTTCATCGATTCCATTACAGGGTGCAATACCCGCCTTTGCATAAAGTTGGCTGATAAGTGATACTTTGCTGAGATTCTCCATCGAATATGATTTGTGTACAAAAATAGTTTAAAAGATTTAACTTTGCGCCACGATGAACGAAAACGAAATAATAATACAAAAAGTAACTGAGTCCGAGTACGAGCACGGGTTTGAGACCTTTCTCGAGCAGGAATTCTTTCCCAAAGGACTCAATGAGGAGATAGTAAAGGGCATCTCTGCAAAGAAAAAAGAACCTGAGTGGATGCTGGAGTTCCGGCTCAAGGCATTCCGTAAATGGCAGACCATGAAGATGCCTGAGTGGCCTCATCTAAAGATTCCGCCAATTGATTACCAGGACATCATATATTTTGCAGCCCCCAAAAAGCAGATTGAGGGAGGTGAGATCGATCCCGAACTTGCCGCTACCTTCGAAAAGCTGGGCATTCCTCTCCACGAAAGGAATGTGCTTGCAGGAGTTGCAGTTGATGCTGTTTTTGACTCGGTATCGGTAAAGACAACTTTCCGTGAACAACTGGCCGAAAAGGGAATCATTTTCTGCTCTTTTTCGGAGGCTGTTACAGATTACCCCGACCTTGTAAGGCAATACCTTGCTACCGTTGTTCCTTACGGGGACAACTATTTTGCAGCCCTAAACTCTGCAGTGTTCAGTGACGGCTCGTTTTGCTATATCCCCAAAGGGGTGCGTTGCCCTATGGAGCTTTCGAGTTACTTTAGGATCAACGCAAAAGGTACAGGTCAATTCGAACGTACTCTGATTGTTGCCGAGGAGGGGTCATATGTAAGCTACCTGGAGGGTTGTACAGCCCCTCAAAGGGATGAGAACCAGCTTCATGCCGCAGTTGTAGAGATCGTTGTGATGAAGGACGCCGAGGTCAAATACTCGACAGTTCAAAACTGGTACCCCGGCGATGCCTCAGGTAAAGGGGGTATTTACAACTTTGTTACAAAAAGAGGTATCTGCAAAGGTGAAAACAGCAAGCTTTTTTGGGCACAGGTAGAGACCGGGTCGGCAATAACATGGAAGTACCCGAGCACTATCCTCAGGGGTGACAATTCAATTTCGGAATTTTATTCCGTTGCCGTTACCAACCACCACCAACAGGCCGACACAGGAACAAAGATGATCCACATTGGCAAGAACACCAAAAGCAGGATTGTGAGCAAAGGTATCTCGGCAGGTGTGAGTGATAACAGTTACAGGGGTTTGGTCAAGATTCTGCCCAACGCCGACAATGCAAGGAACTATACTCAGTGCGACTCCCTTCTTTTGGGAGACAAGTGCGGAGCACATACTTTCCCTTACATAGAGAATGAGAACAGTTCAGCAATACTTGAGCATGAGGCCACTACTTCCAAAATCAGCGAAGACCAGCTGTTCTATTGCCTTCAAAGGGGGATAGGACCCGAGGATGCAGTAGGGCTGATTGTGAATGGATATGCAAAAGAGGTTATCAATCAGCTGCCTATGGAATTTGCCGTAGAAGCCCAAAAATTGCTTCAGGTAACTCTGGAGGGTAGTGTAGGTTAGTGTCATGGTAGAATTGCTTAGCACAGATAATATTATTTTTTCCATCGGAGGCCAAGGGGTTTCGTTGCTCGAAATACTCTCTGTTGCCAGTGGTCTCACTTGTGTATACCTAGCCACCAGGGCCAAGGTTGCAAACTTTTGGGTGGGATACCTTTACAATATCCTACTTTTTATGTTGTTTTACCAAAAGGGGCTATACTCCAGCATGCTTGTGCAGCCGGTCTCCTTTGTAATTAACTTTTTTGGGCACTACCGTTGGACTCACCCCAAAAAAGGAGAGGAAAACAGTCGCAACCAGCTTAAGGTTACACTGATGGGTAATAGTCAGAGAACCTATTTCGTGGTCCAGGTTTTTGTATTGGCTGCTCTCTGGGGTATTGTACTTACCAGACTGGACAATATGTTTCCCTCTGTGTTTGGGGAGGCACAAAGACCGTTCCTGGATGCTTTTGTGACTATAACCATCCTTACAGCACAATACCTGTCAGCTCAAAAGAAACTGGAGTGTTGGGCGGCTTGGTTCACAGTAAACGTTACAAACATAACACTATATATTTTAGCCGGCATGGCATTCCTGCCCATGGTAAGTGCCGGTTACCTGGTACTGGCTTTCTTTGGATTCACAATGTGGAGAAGGGAGTACCTTAAGAATGATTAATTGTAAAATTTTAAAAAAATGTTAGAAATAAAGGGTTTACACGCCTCTGTGGGCGGAAAGGAGATACTCAAGGGAATTGACATTTCTGTTAAGGAAGGCGAGGTTCATGCAATCATGGGGCCAAATGGATCGGGCAAAAGCACTCTTTCTGCTGTTTTGGCCGGCAGGGATACTTTTGATGTGACGGCAGGCGAGGTCTATTACAAAGGTAAGGCATTGCTTGAGTTGGAACCCGAAGAGAGGGCCCGCCAAGGACTGTTCCTTGGATTCCAGTACCCTGTGGAGATTCCCGGGGTTAGCAATGTCAATTTCATGAAGACTGCAATCAATGAACAACGTAAGTTCAAAGGACTGCCTCCCATAACTGCTGCCGAATTCCTTAAGCTGATGAGGGAAAAGATGGCTGTAGTTGAGATGGACAGCTCTTTTTCGGGCAGAGGTGTGAATGTTGGGTTCTCCGGCGGAGAGAAAAAACGCAACGAGATTTTCCAGATGGCCATGCTGGATCCTTCCCTTGCCATACTTGACGAGACCGACAGCGGACTCGATATAGATGCTCTCAGGATAGTTGCGGCAGGTGTGAACAAACTAAGGAGAAAAGACAATGCTTTTATTGTGATCACCCACTACCAACGATTGCTGGACTATATCATACCCGATATTGTCCATGTTTTGTATGACGGTAAGATAATAAAAACCGCCGGTAAGGAACTCGCACTGGAAGTAGAGGAGAGGGGTTACGACTGGCTTATAAAAGGCTGATATCATGAGTGAAATTAAATATTCATATGCTCCTGCTTTACCTGAGGAGTTCAAGTGCAGGGTCCCTTTGCCTGGAACTGTGCAGGCCCTTGTAAACAACGGGGTTCTCAGGGAAGAGATCAAGGAAGAGTCGGGAGTGAAGATCTCTCCCAGGGGAGAGATGGGCTTTTTGTACGAAGTCCCGCAAGATTGCCAGGCCCCAGATACCATGCAGGTGATCAGCTTTAGGGATTCACTCAATACCGACGATATTGATTTTGAAAACGAGTTGGTTTTCAATAAAAACTCTGAGGCTTCGATGCTGCTCTGCACCCATACTTTGTCGATGGACAAATTCAATACAAGCGAAAAGGTAATTATCAACATCAGGGAGGGGGCAAAGGCGATGATCGTTGTGATGCAAAATGAACATAACGCATCAAACCACAATGTCTCCTTTAAGATCAATGTGGAGGCTGGTGGTTTTGTGCGTATCAATGTTGTTACATTACATGGTGCTCAATTAGATAATACTTTTGATGTAAACCTGGTGGGTCGAGAGTCAAACTGTGAGCTAAATGGGGTCTACCTTATGGATGGTACCCAGGTTGTGAACACGAAGATAACCATGAACCACTTGGTTCCCGATTGCCTTAGCAGCCAGCTTTTCAAAGGAATACTTGACGACAAGGCAGTGGCTTCATTTACCGGACGGATAGTGGTTGCAAGGGATGCCCAAAAAACAGAGGCGTACCAGGCTAACCACAACCTGCTTGTCTCCCCTTTTGCCAAAGCGTATGCCCAGCCTCAACTGGAGATTTACGCTGACGATGTGAAATGTTCCCATGGGGCAACAAGCGGCAGATTGGACGATAATGCTCTGTTTTACATGAGGTCCCGTGGAATCGGGGCTTCCGAAGCCAAGCTGCTTCAACAGTTGGCTTTTGTTTATGATGTACTTGAAAAAATTACAAACGAACAACTCCGTAAAAGGCTCAGCGACTTGGTTGAGTCACGGTTACGCGGGGAGTTCGGCCACTGTACCAATTGTAGTATGAATTGTTGCTAATCTGTTAATTTTATGAAAAAAAATCTTTTTTTGATTATTGTGGCAGCCCTTGTTTTTCTGCCTGTATCTCTTCTGGCTCAGCCTGCTAAGATGTTGGGCACATGGTATACAATTGACGAGGATGGAAACCGTAAATCGGTTGTTGTAATCACAAAGAATTCCAACGGGACTTACGAGGGCCGTATAGAACGACTGCTCACAGGAGATCCCGACAGAAGGTGTGTAAATTGTACCGGAGCCGAAAAGGACAAACCCATAAAAGGGATGAAAATTATCAGGAGTCTCAGGGAGGACGGGAACAAACTTACCGGAGGAACAATCATGGATCCGGCCAACGGCAAAGTGTATAATTGCACAGTTAGCCTGGACAATAAAACAGGCGACCTCAAAGTGAGGGGGTCGTTGGACAAGACAGGTTTCATTGGACGTAACCAAACCTGGAAACGATCTCAAAACTAGCTATTAGTAAGCTTTTTTACATTGTCGCTTGTTGATGATATTGTTGATAACTATATAGAGTTTAACAGGACAATTAGATCTATTTGCTATAATTTTGTCAAAGTCGGCGGGAGTTTCGTCGGCTTTTTTTTCCAACTAAATTTTTTAAAAATGAAAACTTACACCTACGAAGAGGCTATGGCTTCGAGCCTGCAGTACTTTAGAGGGGATGAGCTTGCCGCATCTGTCTGGATAAACAAATATGCCATGAAAGATTCGTACGGGAACCTTTTCGAAGCTTCTCCCGACGATATGCACAGACGCCTTGCCAAGGAGTTTGCACGAATCGAGGCCAATTATCCCAATCCCATGTCGGAAGAGGAGATATATACCCTGCTCAAGGATTTCAAATATGTGATACCTCAGGGAGGTCCAATGACCGGTATTGGCAACAACCATCAGGTAGCATCCCTCTCCAACTGCTTTGTAATAGGACATCGCAAACCGGCCGATTCATACGGGGGAATTATGAGGATTGATGAAGAGCAGGTACAACTGATGAAGCGCAGGGGAGGCGTAGGACACGACCTCTCCCATATCAGACCCGCAGGAAGTCCTGTTCTCAACAGTGCCCTGACCTCCACAGGCGTTGTCCCTTTTATGGAGAGGTATTCCAACTCAACCCGGGAAGTGGCTCAGGATGGACGAAGGGGAGCGCTGATGTTAAGCATATCCATAAAACATCCCGATGCCGAAAAGTTTATAGATGCAAAACTTGAGCAAGGAAAAGTAACGGGAGCCAATGTTTCTGTAAAGATAGACGACGAGTTCATGAGGTGCGCTTTGCACAACAAACCTTACCGGCAGCAATTCCCTATTGATTCCGACAATCCTCTTTATGTGAATGAGATTGATGCTGCAGCACTATGGAAAAAGATTATCCACAATGCATGGAAATCTGCCGAGCCAGGAGTGCTTTTTTGGGACACGGTGATTCGTGAATCCATTCCCGATTGTTATGCCGACCTTGGATACAGGACGGTAAGTACCAATCCGTGCGGCGAAATTCCGTTATGCCCTTATGATTCATGCCGCCTGATTGCTGTCAACCTGTTCTCATATGTGGTGAACCCTTTTACAGCCAAGGCTTCATTTGACATGGAGCTTTTCCGTGACCACGTGAGAAAAGCAATGAGACTCAATGACGACCTCATAGATCTGGAAATGGAAAAGATAGAGGCGATAATTAAGAAAATCAGCGATGACCCGGAAGATGAAGAGGTAAAATTGGCGGAGCTTACATTATGGAGGAAGATAAAAGAGAAGACGTTGGGTGGCCGCAGGACAGGCCTCGGCATTACAGCAGAGGGCGATATGCTGGCAGCGTTGGGCATGAGGTATGGCAGTGATGAGGCTACCGATTTTGCTGTGGATATCCAGAAGACCCTTGCAGTTGAGGCCTACCGCTCTTCTTCCCAAATGTCTGTTGAGAGAGGCTCCTTCCCTATTTTTGATGCTTCCAGGGAAGAGAATAATCCTATGATCCAACGGATTGGAAAGGAAGATGAGGAGCTGTTCGACCAAATGGTCCGCCATGGAAGGCGTAATATCTCTATGTTGACAATTGCACCCACAGGTACAACTTCGTTGATGACTCAGACCACCTCCGGGATAGAGCCTGTTTTTCTTCCTTTTTACAAAAGGAGGAGGAAGGTCAATCCCAACGATAAAAACGTGAACATCACATTCCGTGACGAGGTTGGTGATTGCTGGGAAGAGTACTATGTGTTCCACCATAATTTTTTGTCTTGGTGTGAAACCAACGGATACCCCCAGGAAAAGGTCAAGGGCTTTACGGTTGCCGAGATAGAGGAGTTGGTTGCAAAATCGCCGTACTACAAGGCTACCTCCAATGATATTGACTGGACAGCCAAAGTGAAGATGCAAGGAAAGATGCAAAAGTGGGTGGACCATTCCATAAGCGTAACAGTAAACCTTCCCAACAGTGTGAGCGAGGAGTTGGTTTCGGAGGTTTACAAGACAGCGTGGGAGTATGGGTGCAAAGGTGTGACTGTTTACCGTGACGGGTCTCGTTCGGGAGTTCTCGTATCTGCAAAGGAGAACGAATCCAAAGAGGCAGCCCTTCGCAAGAAGGTGCGTCCCAAGTCATTGGATGCCGAGGTTATCCGCTTTAAAAACGGTGCCGAGCAATGGATTGCCCTGGTGGGTATGATGAAGGGTGTGCCCTACGAGATTTTCACCGGTCTCATTGACGAAGATACACGCAGCATCCCCAAATCGGTTTCTATGGGTTATATTGTCAAGGAGAAGGACGAGAACGGTAATACCAGGTATGACTTCCATTACATTGACAAATACGGTTACAGGAATATCGTCGGAGGTGTATCCCATATGTTCAACAAAGAGTACTGGAATTATGCAAAGCTGATTTCCGGGGTATTGAGGAACGGTATGCCCATCGTGGATGTTGTAAATCTGGTTGCAGGCCTTCAGCTGGACAGTGAGGCTATCAATACTTGGAAAAATGGTGTTGAGCGGACGCTCAAAAGGTATATTCCCGATGGTACCAAGGACGATTCAGGAAAGAAATGCGAGAAATGCAATTCCGACAACCTTGTTTACCAGGAGGGTTGCCTCACATGTATGGCATGCGGAAACTCAAAATGCGGTTAAATGATAATTTATCCAAAGGCAAAGATTAATCTGGGACTCAGGGTTACCGAAAAAAGGAGTGACGGATTCCATAACTTGGAGAGCCTTTTTGTGGATTTGCCACAACTTACCGATATATTGGAGATAATGGAGAGCGACAGGCTCTCCTTTTCTCTTTACGGAGCCCCCCTGGACTGTGATCCCGGTCAAAACATATGTGAAAAAGCCTATTATATACTTTCGGATGATTTTGGGTTGCCAGGGGCAGAGATCCATCTGTTTAAAAAGATTCCCACGGGTGCAGGCCTTGGAGGGGGTTCCTCAGACGGAGCCTGCACCCTGGTTTTACTCAATCGCCTTTATAATCTTGGGCTGGACACTCCCCGTTTGATGGAGTATGCGGGCCGCCTGGGCAGCGACTGCTCCTTTTTTGTGCTGGCTCATGCCGAGGAGCGGAGCGGTTACACTACTGCAATGGTCAAGGGCAGGGGTGACAACCCGGTTCCTTACAGACTGGAGGTCCTCGACCATTTCGAAATCAAGGTGGTGAATCCCGGAATCTTTATCTCAACTGCTGAGGCCTATTCGGGTGTGGTCCCTAACAAGCCCGGGATATCATTGGAGCAAGTATTGTCAATGCCGGTAAAAGAGTGGAAAGATTACCTTGCAAATGATTTCGAACGACACATATTCTTAAAGTATCCTGTCCTGGAAAAATACAAAAAGCAGTTGTATACAGA
>SABC01000168.1 GCA_009929175.1 Bacteroidia bacterium
CCCTTTCTCACGTTAGGTGACATCCCTATGGAGTGTAGCACAAAGTCGAACTTTCCGCCCAGGAATTCCATCCCCTTTGTTATTAAATTTTCCAGATCCTCAACGTTTGTAGCATCTGCAGGTATCACAATTGAGTCGCATTTTTTGGCAAGCTCGTCAATAGAGCCCATCTTCATGGATGCAGGTGTATTTGTCAACACAAACCTTCCCCCCTCTTCATACACTCTTTCTGCTGTTTTCCATGCAATCGAGTTTTCGTTGAGAGCCCCGAAAATAAGGCCCCTTTTTCCTTTAAGTAGATTATAAGACATAGTTTTCATTTTTACACTCTATTAAACACACGGCAATTCGAATTGTTCGCAGCAATCATGTGCAGAGTTGTTATTGGAGCGCATTTGGTCAATATTCATGCCATAATAAAATATATCTTATTCAATATTTTCTTATGGAAATTTGTTTTTAATGAAAATATCTATATCTTTGCAGTATATTTTCCATTAGAAATTATTTCCGTCAAGGATTACTGACGTCGGTATAAAAATTTAAGATGAAAGAAAAAATAATACAATTTTTTAAAAGAGAATGGATTACAATTACCGGAGGAATTACAGGAGCTCTCGGAGGATACCTGTACTGGTTCTACATCGGATGTAATTCCGGAAGCTGTCCCATAACATCCTCCCCCCTTAACAGCACTTTGTACGGTATAGTACTTGGAGCTTTGTTCTTTAGCCTGTTTAAAAAAAAGAAAAAAAATGAGGACAATCATAAAGGTTGAAAGAGCAGCATGCTGTACATTCAACAACTCGCTTAACAGGGAGATCGCTTCAATAAACGGAGTGTACGGAGTGAATATAGATAACTTCAAAAAAGAAGTAACCATTGATCACACCAATGATGTCTCATTCGAACACATCGTAGCAAAGCTGGAAGAGAATCAATACAAGGTACTGCCTGGGCAAGTTCCACAAAAAATGGATTACACCGATTTTGAATGGCCCCAAGAGAAACCAGAAGAAGACTACTTCATATACAGGGCAGCAAAATGGGATACTCCTCAAAAACAGGAAATGGCATCCCTATTTGTTGCAGAGATGATGAAAAACACAAACTTCACCAAAACAATGGATGTGATGGACTTTGGATGCGGGACAGGTTTGGTCGGGCTTCAAATTGCACCGTTTGTAAGGAGCATAACAATGCTGGACACCTCTGCAAATATGCTAGAAGAGCTCGGGAAAAAGCTCAAACATAATAACGCCCCAAACCACAATATAAAAGTGGTAAAAGGAGATTTCACAACAATCAATCAAGAGGAGCCGGGGAAACAATTTGATGTTATATTTTCATTGATGGCCCTGCACCACATAGATAAAATTGATGAATTGTTAAAGGAGCTCCAATCAAACATAAAAAGCGGCGGATTGTTGATAATCGGAGACCTTAAAGAAGAGGATGGATCTTTCCATGGAGGGGATAAAGTAGCCCACAACGGATTTGACATTCCTACCCTGGTCCAAAGGATGGAAAACCAAAATTTTGCTGTTGTAAGCACCAAAATATACAACACCCTTCACAAAGCAGACAAGAAATATGAACAATTTATCCTTATAGCACAAAAAGAAAAATAATTAAATCAATAAAAAAACTACAATTAACTAATCATGAAGACAATACATCTAACCAAAGAAGATTTTTTGAACAGGGTAGCCAACTACGAAGCAAACCCTGCAGAGTGGAAATATTTAGGTGACAAACCTGCAATAATTGACTTTTATGCAGATTGGTGTGGTCCATGCAAAATGGTTGCCCCAATCCTGGAAGAGCTCGCAAAAGAGTACAATGACCAGATATATATATACAAGGTGAACACCGAAGAAGAGCAAGAGCTTGCAGGAGCATTCGGGATCCGGAGCATCCCTTCACTGTTGTTCGTGCCCATGGAGGGCCAACCCCAAATGGCAATGGGAGCATTGCCCAAAGCCTCATTCAAGGAGGCCATAGACAACGTCCTTCTAGGAAAAGCATAAATTGTCTAATACATAAAAATAAATGCAGGTGGCTGTCATGCGATAGCCACTTTTTTTTGTATATTATTGTTTTAAAAAATGCTTATAAACCATAGGAAATTTCCCGGATGACAATCTAATTGTTAAATTGGCACCGTAAATTAGTTGGATGGATACAAACCAAGAGATTGAACTGATACAAGAGATTCTGGATGGCAACACTAACAAGTTCAAAGCCATTGCAGATGAATATGGCGAGCAGTTATTCCGGGTTGCCTTAGGATACATGCATTCCGGCGAAGAGGCCGAAGATATTGTCCAGGAGTCCCTTATCAAGGCGTACAATTCGCTCCGGTTTTTCAAAGGGGAATCCCGTCTCTCCACCTGGCTATACAGGATAACGGTAAACACCTGCATAAACGAACTCGAAAAAAGGAA
>SABC01000169.1 GCA_009929175.1 Bacteroidia bacterium
TACCGTATTGGCACCGATGTAACAAGTTTCCAGCGATTTAACAGCTCCAAACAAGGATCCGAAACCGACTACTTTGCCAACCGATGGCGTCTGGAACCCTCCGACAAGGAGGCCTACCTTCGCGGGGAGTTGGTAAAACCGGTTAAACCGATCGTATTTTACGTGGACACCCTTTTTGTTCCCTCGTGGAGGGCGGCTATCAAAAGGGGGCTGCAAAAATGGAACTCTGCATTTGAAAAGGCAGGATTCAAAGATGTGATAGAGGTGTACGACTACCCCTCTGCCTGTGAGGATTCCCTCTTTGACCCGGCCAACATTGCTTACAACACAGTAAAGTATGCGCAGCTTGCTTCGCGCAACATCTCAAGGCAGATCAACAGCGACCCCCGCACCGGGGAGATCCTGAGTGCCTCCATCCTGTTTTTCCGTGATTCTCCGGTTACCTTGCAGAGGGAGAGGATTTACCAGACTGCCGAGGTGGAGCCTGCGGTGAGGTCTCATGAGTTGCCGGACCACCTGATGTGCGATGCTATCGAACTTGCGATGACCAGGGAGATGGGCTTTTGCCTGGGTCTCTCTGCAAACTTCGCCGCCTCTTCGTGGATGCCCGTAGACTCCTTGCGCTCTGCTACATTTACAGCGCGTGAGGGTATAACTTCCAGCGTGATGGACCAGATCCGCTACAATTACGTTGCCCGCCCCGGCGATATCGAAAAGGGTGTAAAACTTACAGCCGACCAGCTTGGTGTCTATGACCACTATGTGATAGATTGGCTCTACAGGGCTTATGCTGAGGGTACCGACGAGGCTGATGTTTTGCGCAAAAAAATTGAGGATAAGGCTGGCGACCGCAGGTTCCTCTACGGCAAGCAGCAAAACTGGGCTGCCTACTTTGACCCCCGTTCTGTTGCCGAAGACCTTGGCGACGACAAGATAGCCTCTGCCCGTTATGGTGTGCAGACTTTGAAGTACGTGAGTGCCAATGCTGCTTCGTGGATAAACAAAGACAATGTTGACGATTCCTACAGGGAACTGTTTGTGGACTTTATCTTCCTCAAACTTTACGATTACTACCGTAGCCTGATGGTTAATATAGGTGGTATTGAAATCAACCCCCGTTACGAGGGAGACACTGCTCCTGCCTATGTTCCTGTAAGCCGCAAATTACAAAAGGAGAGCCTTATGTACATGCTGGAGCAGGCCGAGGACCTCAAATGGCTGGATGTCCCGGAGTTGTTGCAGATGTCGGGGATGAATGCCAACCTTTCGGTTTACTTTGCAAACAACCTGGTGAGTCTTCCTTTCCAGCGGATAGCCATGGCTGCATTCACCCAAAACAAAAGGCCTTCGGATCCTTCGGTCCCTTACGATGGTCCTTACACTGTGGACGAGATGCTTGGTGACATACTGGAATTTGCACTGAGGAACCTTCGCAAGGGAGAGGCCCCTTCCGATGCGCAAAAAGCTGCTCTCTACACTGCAACCCAAACCTTGCTTGCGAACTCTTCCCTTCCCGTAGTAGAGAAGGCGAGGGCCAAGAATGCCCGTGCATTCCAGCTGGTTTCCGACGACAATCCTTTCAGTTACCCTAACATTTTGTCGCGTACCAACCCCGATTTTGTTACAACTGCCAACGATTTGGGACAATTTGATGATTTTGGTAAGAAAAATATGTTTTTTGCTTCCGGACCACATGATATTGGCACCCTTATTGCACATGAATCTTCCGAAACTGGCTCTGGTATTGCAAAAGCGAGCACCTCATCATTTGAAGTACTCACATCAATCAAGTACCTCGCCGGGCAGGATATGTCACCGGTATTTTACAAACACCTGCTCTCTTTGCGCAAAGAACTTCAGCGAGCAGCACGCAAAGTAAAAGACCCCGCCACAAAAGGGCAAATCGAATACCTCCTCCAGTCAATTGACCGCGGAACAGGTAAAAACTAAAACATAAGAAAGTCACCGCTAAAAGTGCGGCACGCAACATTTTTTCAGACAAAAGTTTGGTTGGTAATTAAGTATATTGTTTGAAATCACATCACGTGCCGCATTTTTTTTCATTTAATCCCTCGGATAAATTAACAACTTGCAGAGGCTCTGCGCCTTGCGGCGTCCCAGCCGGGCCCATCCCTCGGATAAATTAACAACTTGCAGAGGCTTAGTGCCTTGCGGCTTCCCGGGCGGGGCCCATCCCTCGGATAAATTAACAACTTGCAGAGGCTTAGTGCCTTGCGGCTTTTTACTCATTTTCAAGTTATTGCAGAGCCCTCGGCGGCTTCCTCTGCCTGGGGGCCATGCCACCATGTGCAACGCAGTTTTTGTTTAACGCTCTTCTCCTCGCTTTTTGCGGGCCTGCGGAACTCCTCCCTGCGGTCGTCAAACAGTCCTCGGCTGTTAACCGCAAACTCTTCGTCAAAACCGCTACAAAAACAG
>SABC01000054.1 GCA_009929175.1 Bacteroidia bacterium
ATACACAGTGTGTTGGGGAGGTGACATGAGCGAACGGAGCTACTCCGACAAAATGGGCATAGCTATGCTTCCCACTGCAGAGGAGCTAGCCACCGAACAAGGAGCCAAGCTTTCATTTGAACGTATTTATAAAGAAGAGCGCACCGATGCCATATCTCGTCAAAAGGGTTTCGAAACCTTCGTCACCACCGACGACCACCTTATGCACCTCATTGGCAAAGCAAAAGACAAAAACGGCACAACCTACTATGTAGTCAAGAACTCATGGAAACCCGAAACCAACCGATTTGGAGGTTACAACCATATGTCGCTCGAATTCACTAAGGCCAAAACTGTATATATTGTAGTGCACAAAGAGGCAATCCCTGCAGAGATACTAAGTCTGCTGCAATAATTCATCCCTCGGATAAATTTACAATATTCTATTCTTCAGCTAGTTTTACAACTGGTTGTAAATTTATCCGAGGGATGAATGGTGAGTTGCGGAACTGACCCGGTGTTTGACCGGTGTAGTGCTTGAAATATTTGCCAAAACTTGATGGATTGGGGAAATTGAACCTGTAGGAAATCTCCAGGATACTGAGCTTGGGATCCTGCAACATTTTTTTGGCATTTACGATTGTTGTCCGGGCAATCCATTCCGAAGCAGTGATTCCCGACATCTCTTTAATCACAGACGAAAGATATTGGGGATGAAGAAATAGTTTCTCTGCATAAAAAGCAAGATTCCTGTTTTTATGGCAATTTGAAGTAATCAATACTATAAATCGCTGGAAAATATATTCTTTCCGGCTTCTTTTTACATTGTCAATATCACCCTTTTTGAGATACAAAGAGGCAATCTCGTAACAAAAAGCAGTGAGTAGGGAAACTGTAATCTCCATCCTGAGCGGAGCCTTTGACCTGGCATAGCTATATCCGATGTTCCTCGACAATTTCACGAGCATATCTACCTCATCATCCGACAATAAAACCAAAGGATTTTGTTTGATTCCCATGTAAAGCTTAATTTGTGACTTGATATTCAGCAATGTCAGGAATTCCATGTCAACGGCTACTGTCAAGCCAGTAAAATCATCACTCTTGAATAAAGTGCGGAACAGAGTATAAGGAAAAATAGTGAACATTTCACCCTTGTTGACAGTGTAAGATTGCTGGTCAATCATGATTCTGCAACTTCCCGACAAACATATACATGCCCCCGCATCCATAACGATTCCCGAACCCGAATATGCAGAGAGTGCATCCTCAGCAACACCCCCCTCACCAATAGTAAAAAAGGCAAAAAAGGAATCGGATCCCGTTAAAACATTTAACCTTTTGATACTTAACTCATTTGATTCTGTCATGATAAATTTTAAAGAAGTAAATATAATTTAAAATTGAACATTTAATCTGCTAATAAACCATAAAATCTTGTGTTTTGAACATTTTAAAGGAATAAACACCCCTAATTTTGCCCAAATTCAAAAAAACCAATCCTGTTATGAAAATTACAAGAATCTTACCAGCCTTTTTAATTGTATTGTTGGCTTCTTGCCAAGAGGGAGTTTCCGATAAACCTCAGGTGCTGAATGTCAAAACAGAGATTGTAGGCAACGAAGTCCATGAGAGTGTAAAATCATTCCCGGGAAAAGTAAAAGCGGAATTCCAGTCCGAATTATCTTTCCGGATCTCAGGTCCTATCAGGGCAGTTTACGCAAAAGCAGGAAAAAAAGTAAAAAAGGGAGAAATTCTTGCAGAGATAGACCCGCGTGACTATTCTTTACAATTCGCTGCCACCGAGGCCGAATACAATCAAATCAAAAACGAAGCCGAACGGGTAATTGCGCTGTTCAACAAAAAAAGTGTCACCAAAAATGAATACGAAAAAGCACTATACGGACTAGAGCAGATTACAGCCAAGTACAACCTGCACAAAAACGCACTTGAAGATACAAAGCTGATAGCTCCATACGATGGGTTTGTCAATAAAATCCATTATCAACCAAAAGAGACAATCGGAGCAGGGATTCCTGTTGTTTCAATTATTGGCGACAGGAATCTCAGGGTAGAAGTTGCCATTACGGCAAAAGATTACCTCTTAAAGAACAATCTCCGGATATTTGAGTGCTCAAATGAATTGTTTCCTGGGAAATCTTTTCCCTTGGAACTGTCCGGAATAGATCCAAAAGCAAATCTAAACCAGCTTCATCTTATCTACCTGGATGTTGCTACAAAAGAAGGAAACATGTTGCTTACTCCCGGAATGGTTGTGAATGTCACTGTAAAACAAACCTCCGAAAACAATCAAGGAATAAATGTGCCTTTAAGGGCGATATTTAATCGTGAAGGGAAAACCTGCGTTTGGAAATTCAACAGGTCAGATTCTACTGTCACTCTGCAGGAGGTTTCTGCAGATAAAATATTCGGAGACGGATATGCCTCAATTTTATGGGGGGTGGAACCAAATGATGAGGTAATCATAGCCGGGGTAAATAAGATTAAAGAGGGGCAAAAAGTCAAACCAATTCAAACACCGTCAAAAACCAACGAAGGAGGCATTCTATGATTGATTTTGGAAAATGGGCGCTGGACAATCGCAAATTCATATACTTCGCGACACTTATTCTGGTTGTGGGGGGAGTTTTCTCCTACATCAACATGAGCAAATTGGAGGACCCCGAAATCAAGGTCAAACAAGCCGTTATACTAACAACATACCCCGGAGCCTCGGCTCATGAAGTGGAACTGGAGGTGACAGAACCACTGGAATCGGCAATCAGATTGATAAAAGGGGTCGACAATGTAACGAGCCGTTCTCAAAACGATGTTTCAATAATAGAGGTGAGCCTATACCAGACGGTTCCTGACAAAGATGTCGAACAGACGTGGGATTTGCTGCGCAGGAAAGTAAACGACATGGCACGTTTGCTTCCAAATGGAGCTGCTCCTCCGATTGTAAAGGACGATTTCGGTGATGTGTCGGGTCTTTTCTATGCCGTCACAAATGATGGCTACTCCCCTTCGGAGATGAGAAAATACCTTGAATACATCAAAAGGGAAATCAAGAATGTAGAGGGAGTAACATCTGTAAATATCTATGGGTTGGAAAACGAATGCGTGAACATTGACCTTCTCCAAAGCAAGATGGCAAACCTGGGAATACATCCGGCAGAGATTATTACCACCCTTAACGGTCAAAACCAAACCACCTACTCTGGATATTTCCTTTCGGGGGAAAACAGGATAAGGGTCACTATAAATGACCGTTACAAAACAGCCAATGAAATTGGAGAACTAATACTGCAGGGTCACGAAAAAGAGCAACTAAAACTAAAGGATATTGCCCTGGTTACGATGGATACCGAAAAACCTGCACGCAACGAACTATTTTATGACGGGCAGAGGACATACGGACTATTAATAGCTTCATCCGGAGATATTGACATCACAAAAACCGGGAAACAAATAGACTCAAAACTCGAACAACTAAAAGAAAACATCCCCGCCGGGATTGGTTTCGAAAAAGTATTTGACCAGCCCCAAAGAGTCAAGAGTGCTTTAAATTCATTCATTGTAAATCTGTTGTTATCCATATCCATCGTTATTGTGGTGCTTATGTTCGCAATGGGATTCCGGAGCGGGATGATAATCGGATTCAACCTATTGGTTATTGTCCTTGGAACCCTACTGTTGCAGAAAAGTTTCGACGGTACATTGCAGAGGGTTTCGCTAGGGACTTTTGTACTCGCAATGGGAATGCTTGTAGATAATGCAATAGTAATCATTGACGGTATCCTGACAGACTTAAAACGTGGAAAAAAGAAATCCGAAGCTCTGACTTCCATCGGCAAAAAAACAGCAATGCCTCTGCTTGGTGCTACATTGATTGCGATACTGGCATTTTTCCCAATTTTCCTGTCTCCGGATACTGCCGGTGTCTATGTGAGGGATTTGTTTATAGTCTTGGCTGTATCACTGCTGATCAGCTGGATCCTTGCGCTAACCCTTGTGCCTGTCCAGGCATCAATGTCCATCGCAAAGAAAAGCAACGAAGCAACCTCTGCAGGAAAGGATCCCTTTGATACAAAATACTACAAATTTCTACGGAAAGTACTGACATGGGCACTATGTCATAAGACCACATCAATTGCAGCAGCGACATTACTGGTAGCAAGCAGTCTCTTTTCATACAGATTCCTGCCCCAGGGATTCTTCCCAGACATGGAGTATAACCAAGTTTACATAGAGTACAAAATGCCCGAAGGGACTTCTCCCGAAAAAATTAAAAATGACCTGTTTCAAATATCCGAATATCTGAGACAAAAAAAAGAGGTTTCTCATATTACCACATCCATAGGGGGCACTCCAGGCAGATACAATCTGGTCCGCAGCATTGCCACCCCATCACTATCATATGGAGAGCTGATTGTCGATTTTGACACTCCCAAAGATGTAGTGGAAAATTTTACAGACATCCAGCAATACCTGTTACAAAATTATCCCGAAGCATATGCCAGGGTAAAAAGGTATAACCTGATGTACAAGAAATTCCCGATAGAAGCCCAATTTACAGGGCCCGACCCTCAAGTATTAAGGGAACTCACACTCCAAGCCCAGGAAATAATGGAGCAAAACCAATACACTTACTTGGTTTGCAATGACTGGGAACCAAAAGTGCCTGTTTTGACGGCAGATTACCACCAACCATCTGCAAGGGCTTTGGGACTCTCGAGGTCGGATATTGCCATTTCCCTGCTCGCTGCAACAGACGGCATTCCTACCGGTGTTTTTTACAACGGTCGTGACCGTACCAACATATTTCTAAGGACCACAAAGGATCATAATACTCCTATGGATGACCTTAACAATGCTCAGGTCTTTGGGATGGTGCCTCCTTTGAGCAACCTGTTGAATAAAGAGACTCTTACCTCTCTGCTTACGGGAAAAATCAAGGAAGAGGAGGTCATTGGAGAGCTATTGCGCAGCGTTCCGGTAACCCAAGCAACAAACGGCTTTAAAATTGAATGGCACGAACCCGTTGTCAACCGCGTAAACGGACAGAGGGCCATGAAGGCCCAATGTGAACCGGTACCCGGAGTCAGTGCAGAGAGTGCCCGCATGGCAATCAAAGCTCAGGTTGAGTCTATAGAATTACCTTCGGGCTATGAACTTGAATGGGAAGGAGAACACAGAGCAAGTACACAGTCCACCAAATACCTTTTCAAGAACTTCCCTCTGGCAATAATCCTGATGATTGCAATCTTGATATTACTATTCCGGGATTACCGCAAACCTTTGATAATCATACTATGTCTCCCACTGCTCTTTATCGGGGTTGTATTCGGCATGCTACTCTCAGGTAAGGTTTTTGGATTTGTTGCAATTGTTGGCATACTGGGACTGATTGGGATGATTATAAAGAATGGTGTGATTCTCATGGATGAGATCAGTCTGCAACTTAGTACAGGCAACGATCCGATGGAAGCCCTGCTGGACAGCTCTTCCAACAGGTTCAGACCGGTGATGATGGCTTCACTTACAACAATCCTGGGAATGATTCCACTTTTAGGCGACGACCTGTTTGGTTCACTAGCGGTTACAATAATGGGGGGATTACTTGTAGGTACACTGGTAACACTTCTTTTTATTCCGATCCTATACGCCATTTTCTTCAAAATTAAAATTGACAAAAAATGAAAATAAGATATATTATTGTCTTTATTAGCTTTTTGCTGGTTAGCTCATTACAAGCTCAGGAACTATTGACTCTCGATGATTGTCGCAATATGGCTCTCGAACATAACAACCAAACCAAAATCGCCGGTAAAAACAGGGAGATTGCCAAACTGGATTTGAAAATATACCAATCACAATATCTTCCTAAACTCTCACTATCTGGCAACTACTTATACAGCAACACCTCCTTGGAAAAGACAATACAAGGAGGCCTTTTGCCTACCCTCTCGCCAGATCCTTCCGGGAACATGGTTCCCAACGGTGGAGCGGCATATTTCCCCGACATTCCGTTGGAATTAAAGGTTAATTCCATATTCAACACCTCCCTGATACTCACACAACCACTATATACAGGCGGGAAAATCACCTCTGCAAACAGAATGGCCCAAATTGGCAACCAAATTGCCGACCTTGCAGAGGAGCTGACCACCGAAGAGGTTATCCTTATTTGTGAACAGACTTTCTGGAACGTTATCAAATCTTCGAGCATGGTAGAGACAGCCAGTAAATACCTGGAAACTCTGCAAGAACTTGAAAGGAACGTAGAAAACGCTGTTAATGAAGGATTGGCACACAATAAGGACCTGCTGACAGTAAAGGTCAAGGTAAACGAAGCGATTCTAAACATGGCCCGCGTACAAAACGCATACAAGTTATCCGTAATGAATCTCAACCATATCATTGGTTTGCCATTGGACACAAACACCTACATACAAAAAGACTATGAGGTTTTTTCTTATGAAGAGATGTCCCAAATATCAATTGAATCCCGCCCCGAATACCAGCTGCTG
Organism: Bacteroidia bacterium; assembly: GCA_009929175.1. Taxonomy (GTDB): domain Bacteria; phylum Bacteroidota; class Bacteroidia; order Bacteroidales; family UBA932; genus Bact-08. The sequence continues at coordinate 6,513 of SABC01000054.1, forward strand.
GAGAACCAGGTAAAACTTAATCTTCAAAACGAAAAAATTGCAAAGAGTGAACTTCTGCCCACCATCGGGCTGGCAGGAGCCTACTCCTACACAAACGGATTGGAATTAAACCGGGAAAAACTCATGAACGGAGGCAATTTTGCTGCGTTGGTCTCTCTAAAGGTTCCATTGACACACTGGGGAGAATTCCGGAACAATCTTAAAAAGGCACAAATCAAAACCGATATCTCACGCATTAAGAAAGAAGAAATTGCAGAGCAAATGTACCTCGAGGCCACCATGCAGTACAACAAGGTCAAAGAATCCCTGTTGGAGGTCAAACTCACCAAAGCCATGGTAGAGCGGGCTCAGGAAAATATGGATGTATGTAAAGATCGGTATGAGGCCGGGATGGAAACCCTCGCATCTTACCTCGAAGCACAAACCACCCTGTACAAATGCCGATCCGAATACATTTCATCCCAAACCAACCTCAACCTCAACATCACCACCTACAAAAAAGCCGCCGGCCACACAGGCCCCATCCCTCGGATAAATTAACAAGTAGCTGCAAAGCATCTACTTGCAGCTTCCCGGTCATTTCCAGGCCCTTGCAGGGCAGGCAGGGACGCATCCCTCGGATAAATTAACAAATGGCTGCTAGATAGCCATTTGCGACTTCCCGATCATTTACAATTAGTTAAGAGATTTTTTGTTAATGGCGGAGCCCTATGCATCTGGGCAAAACCGCCTCGTACAACCAGGATGCGGGCAGATGTTGCTCTGCATGCGGTTTTGCCCAGGCGAAATAGCTCCTCTTAAATCCAAGAAACGAACATAACTGCCTGAAAATGCTCAGGAAGTCGCAACACGCACATTTTGTGCGTGTTGTTAATTTATCCGAGGGATGCCCCCTGGGCAGCTGGAAATGACCGGGAAGCTGCAACACGCACAAAATGTGCGTGTTGTTAATTTATCCGAGGGATGAACATGGTTACCGAAGCAGTTGTTCGATTTGTTTGGCGAGGTTTTCGAGATGGCCGGGGCCGTAACCTTTATCGATATATACAACCTTGCCGCTTTTATCGACCAGGTAATTACGGGGAATGTACTTGGTTGCAAACAATGAGTAGATTTTGCGGTCCGGATCCATGTAAACCGGGAACTTATGTCCCTTTGCTTTCATGAAAGATTCAATCTTTTCCGGAGTATCTTCCCTGGAAATTGGCAAAAACACAAAATCCGCACCTTTAAATTTATCCAAAAGCTCTTTTTGGACTGCTGCCAGTTCCTGAATGCACGAAGGGCACCACGTTGCCCAAAAGTTCACGAGCACAACCTTACCCGCAAGGCTTTCAATACTAACACTACCCCCGCCAAAACGCTCGGTTGTGAATGAGGGGACCTTATCTCCTGTTTTTACAACGCTGTCATCATCCCCGATCTGCGAAAAAGCCGTCAAAGGTCCTAAAGAAAAAACCACAACAAGGGTATATGCAAAAAATAAACTCTTCATTATGCTGTCTGTTTAATATCTGTTATAGCAAATATAGCAAAAGTGGGTTCCATAAAAGATATTTTTTTAAATTAGAATAAAAATGAGACATCGAATAGTCAGCATATTCTCAGGGATCCTTCTTTTACTTACTGCCGCCTGTTGCAACAAGGAGGAGACCCCCCAACTTAAAATCAACCTGGCAGACAACACAATACAAGCAACCGAAATCAACGAAAGTCATACGATAAGTTTTAACACAAACCAAGAGTGGAGCATCAGCTTTGCTAACCCCGCAGGCAACGATTGGGTTAACGCATCCCCTCTCTCAGGGAAACCGGGCAACCACAACATAACCATTCAGGTACAAACCAACCCCCTCAACAAAACCCGCAGTCAAACTTTGGTTATAGCAGCAGGCACCCTTTCCCGCTCGGTCCAGATTGAACAAAGCGCTGCCCCGGCAACCATTTCCCTGGACCAAAAAACCAAAAACCTGGATATCGGCCAAGGCGAATTCACAATCAATGTTACAACCAACCTGGCAGCATGGAGCTCAACGGCCCTCCAGGACTGGTTCATCCACACACCTACCACTGCAGAGCAAAGCTCTAACGTCAAAATAACCTATTCGGCAAACGAAAAAGCGACCCCACGGAATGGCTCTGTAGTATTTGTGTCCGGTAGCTCAAAAGACACCCTGCAAATAACCCAGAGTGCGGCATCGGCAACAATCAACATCGATAAAAACGAGGCAGAGGTAGGACAAGAAGGAGGCTCACTCCCCATTTCCGTCCAAACCAACGACGCTCCATGGGTAGCATCGGGACAACCCGCATGGATAACCCTATCCCCGTCAAGCGCCCCCTCCTCTGCAAACATCACGATAAACTATCAAAGCAACCCTGATGCTGTCGAACGTCATGCTACAATCACATTCACTGCAGGAATTATTACCAAAACACTGGTTATAACCCAACAAGAAGCCCTGCCCACAATATCCCTGGACAAATCGACAATCAACACAGGCTACCAGGCGGGTACCTCCACACTAACCGTAACCACCAACAAAGCACCATGGCACACATCGGCCCTGCCCCAGTGGATCACACTAAACCCCGCAACCGGGAATCAAACCACCACCATCACACTCTCATACTCCCAAAACAGTTCCACATCGCAACGAGAATCCCAAATCACCTTCTATGCAGGGAACGCCTCTGCAAATCTTTCAGTTTCGCAGCAAAGAATCCAAACACCCCCTGTCCTTACAACCAAACCAGCGGCAAACAAAACCCAAACAGCTGCAGAGAGCGGTGGGGAGATATCCGATGACGGAGGGTCACCCATTACAAGCAGAGGAGTTTGCTGGAGCAATCAACAATCCCCCACCATAAACGATAACAAAGCCCAATCGCCGGCCCAAACAAACCAATTCACAGTTCAAATCACAGGTTTGCAACCATCCACAACCTACTACGCAAGAGCCTATGCAACCAATTCTACCGGCACAGCATACGGCAACCAGGTAAGTTTCACAACCTATGCAGCCGATGCCGCATACAGAGACGGAGAGTACGCCCTCTACCAAAGCAACACCAAGGGGAACTACCCTTGCCAGATCATATTTGTGGGAGACGGATACACCCGGGAACACTTTACAAGGGGAGGCCTGTTTGACCAACACGCCGACGAAGGAATAGAGGCGTTCTTTTCCGTGGAACCCTACAAATCTTACAGGGATTACTTCCAGGTATACAAACTTGCAGCCCACTCGCAAGAGAGCGGAGTTACCCAAACAGACAAGAACATCACCAAAGTCACAGCTTTCGATACCAAATTCCTTGGAGGTTCATCATTGAGCACCAATACCTCCCGAGTATTCACTCATGCAATGAACATCCCATCTGTCTCATATGCCACTCTGCCCGACATACTCATAATTCTTATAGTAAACGAAGACCGCTATGCCGGCACCTGCTGGATGTGGTCCGACGGCAAAGCCATAGCAATAGTACCTGTAAGACGCACATCAACTGCCGGGACAGCCTACAGCAATATTTTGAATCACGAAGCAGGCGGTCATGGTTTTGCAAAACTGGCCGATGAATACATCTCCTCTGCAAATACCGGCAAAACAATTACTGCCGAAAGAAGAAGCGAACTTGAGCAATGGAAATCCTTTGGCTTCTACCCAAATGTAGACCTCAAAAACACACCAGCTACAGTAATATGGTCACACTACATAGGCAAAACCGGTTACGAAAGGGTTGGCGTGTACGAAGGAGGCTATTACTTCACATATGGAGTATGGAGGCCCGAGCAGAGCAGTTGCATGGTATTCAATGAACCCTATTACAATGCACCCAGCCGTGAAGCAGCTGTAAGAAGGATCATGAGGATATCCGGAGAGAACTTCTCAATGGAGCAATTCCTGCAAAAAGATATCTCAAGGGCTCCGGCAGGCTCTCTCGCATACCCCGCCACAGTCAAGAGCCCCTTGGTAATTACACCACTTGCACCTCCCGTTCTTGTGAAATAGCATAACTCCCTTTTTTTTATTATCTTTGGTAAGATTAGACCAAAACTTATAAACAAGGAGGTAAAAATGACACCCAAAATTGCAAAAAAAGGACCATACAAAGTAACCCTGGAAGAGGGTAAAAAGTATTTTTGGTGCGCCTGCGGTGAGAGCAAGAACCAACCATTCTGCGACGGATCCCATCAAGGAACCGGAATCAAACCGGTATCATTTGCTCCCGAAAAAACAGGAGAAGCATACTTGTGCGGGTGCAAACACTCTGCCAACAAACCCTATTGCGACGGATCACACAACAAGCTCTAGGCAAAGATCATAAACACACCAAAAACAATCATACCCAAGGCGTACCAACCGCGTACAGAGCTCTCTGCACGCTCCACGCTGATGCCGGACAAAAACCCGGGGCCTAACAATGCCCCGGCAATAGTACCAGCAGTAAGGAAGTAGACCAAAGTAAGGTCTATAGTACCGACCAAAAAGTGAGCGCTCAAAGCAGCAACCGTGTTACCGAATATCACCATCAATGAGGTTCCGATTACGAGCCTCAACGGCATTTTCATGGCAAACATCCCGGCCATCACCGGAGCAATGCCACTGGTACCAAAGGTGCCAGTAACAACACCCGATAAAAACCCATAGGAGACCCCTCTCACATACCGGCCTGTTTTGGAGAGCGGGGCAATCACGACCCCCTTTTTACTAGCCTTCTTCTCTTTATACAAATTAAAAAGCATCTGGAGGGCCAGGAAAATTGAGTAAACCCCAAAGCTCATCTTTAACTGCTGCTCCGTAACCAAACTTGTGACAGTGGCACCCGACAAAGCCCCGAAAAAACCGGCAGCCATAAAAACAATCCCGGTCTTGATATCCAGGTTCCTTTTCCTGTAATGGCCAAATGAACCGGCCAAACAGATGGGAATCGTCGCTGCAAGGGAAGTTGGCACGGCAACCTGCGCCGGTACATCAAAAAAGAGGATCAGCACAGGTAAAAAGAAAAACCCGCCTCCTCCTCCGATCAAAGCACCAAAAAATCCTACCAAAAAACCAATCAGCGGAAGCCACAGATAACTATATTCAAATATGGAGTGAGAAATCATTACAGGGGACAAATATGGGAAATAATTTTCATATCGAGCACAGCATTAATCATATAGAAAGCACTACACTTACACAACTCCCCATAAGGCAAATCCCGCTCCCTCAGCAATCCCTCCTGCAGCATCAACTCCCTTCGGGTCCCTTTCAAAAGCGGGGAGGCAGGCGTGCAGAGTTCCCCATCCATCTCATATACAATATTCCCGTACGAAGTATCGGTCACCAGCCCATCCTTCACAATCAAGATATCGTCACAATCGCCTTTATGTTGCAATAACGCCGCAAGCCCGGAGCGATCTTCGTACTTGAACGGGTATTCAATATTGTTGCACTCCACAACCTTTAATGTAATCGAAACAGGCTCTTGGTAAGGCAACAGCGACACCGAAACCACCTCCCGTCCATATACCACCCTCAATTTATACAGGCCAGCACCATCCTCCTCCATTGCGGCCAAGGCAGAGGCATACAACTCGCCAAAAGGCAACTCCCCGGAAATCCCAAAATGGTGCAGCAGGGTATTTGAGCTACGCCTTATGTGGGCGCCCAAATTGCAGAGTTGCCCATCCAAAACCCTTATGCTTTCTATGAAATTCATCTAAACAGGTATATATATCTTGGAGAGCATCTCACGGTACTCCTGCTCACAATTGCTGTTGATTGTGATGCCCCCGCCACTTCGGTAATAAAAACTCTCATTGCCATGCCCATCGGCAACAACCTCAACAAACCGGATCAGCACAGCCGAATCCAGCACCCTGCCGTCAAAATAACCGAAAACCCAGGCCTGAGCCCTCCTCATTGCCGGTGCCAAAACTTGTAAAATGGGTATCTGTCTTGAATAGAAGTTTTTGCTTTTCTTTGCTGATACCGGCTCCG
>SABC01000055.1 GCA_009929175.1 Bacteroidia bacterium
AATTCGTCAAAGTAATCCGTGGTAATGACCACAGTACGGGGGATAGTGATTTTGACTCCCGGGTAGTTGTCCAACAGATTGTACTTTTGCAGCATGTTGTTGACAAAAGCAATACCTCTTGCCTTGCCTCCAAGGGAACCATCTCCCAATCTTGCAAACCAGATGTATTTGCTGTAACTCTCACGGTCGAACCTGGCAACTACTCCATGACCAAGGAGTATCCGGTAATCCTTTATTGCCCCGACTATGAATCTGCGTAACTCTTCCATGCTCCGGAATTGGCCCTGGTGGGCTGCCTTTATTCTGGCTGCAAGAGAAAATAATCCTCTGGAAAACATCCATTTAGACAATCTGTTCCGGGATGCATGAAACAGCAGGACCTCTTCGGGAATCTCCATGACTAAATGTTGAAGATCCCTGAGGTCTTTTGCTTTGCCGATTATTTCGCCACTCTTGAGGTCACGGAATATAAAGTCTCCGAATGCAAATTCTTCACTTATGTATTCACTCAACTGTATGAGCAGCGTTTTGGAATATTTTTCTAAAAAACCGACTCCAAGCTCTTTGGCGACTTCACTCATACTTGCCTGTGAAGATTGCAGTAAGAAAGGCATGTGAGGATCATCGCTCTTTATGAGTTTGCAAAGGTCAATCCCGGCATCAATTTTCTCACTATGGGAAGGGTCATTCTTGTGGATTACAAATGCTACATCGGAAATTACTCCCAACAGGTTTTCCTTGTATTTTTGGTATAACTCAACTGCTTCGGAGTAATTAGTAGCCAAAAGGATTTTGGGCCGGGCCCTCTTACGTAATTTTTGCTGCTGTTCGTTCAGTGCCTCCTTTAGGAATTCCGCACTTTGTTGCAAGACAAGTTTGTAAATAGCAGGCAGGTATGTAGAGTAGTAACGGACAGAATCCTCAACAAGTAAAATCGATTGTACCCCGGCGTTTATCACATCATCATCGGCATTCATCCTGTCTTCGAACAGTTTGATAATTGCCAATATCAGGTCGGCATTTCCGTGCCAACTAAAGATATAATCAATTGCCGACCTGTCTTCGTTCTCTATTCTTCGGTGAAGTTCTTTTGAAAAATGGGTCAAAAGTACAAACGGGATGTCGGGTCTTTCGGATTTTATCTGTTTGGAAAAATTGAAAACATCGACATCCCCAATGTTGAACATGCTTATGATGAGGTCAAAGTCCTGTTCGTTTTTCAAAAGCTCCATCGCCTCTGCTGAGGAGGTCACCCAGGTAAAGGTTGGTGGATTACTGAGGTTAAGGTCAACGTACTCTTTGTAAATCTGAACCTCTATCCTGCCATCCTCTTCCAATGTATAGGCATCGTAGCTGCTGCAAATCATCAGCACTTTCCTAATACGCCATTGCATCAAGCTTTTGTAGTCTATACGGGACATAGCTGCCAATCAGTTAGTTGTAATTAAAAAAACCTTTCCCGCTCTTCCTTCCCAATTGCCCCGATCGAACCATTTTCCTGAGAAGAGGGTGGGGTCTGTATTTGTCTTCGCCGAACTCGTTATGTAACACTTCCATGATTGCGAGGCATACATCAAGGCCAATGAGGTCTCCCAATGCAAGGGGACCCATAGGGTGGTTGGCTCCCAGCTTCATAGCCTCGTCGATTTCCGAAGCAGAGGCAACTCCTTCGGCAAAAATGCCAACAGCTTCATTTACCAAAGGAACCAAGATCCTGTTCACAACAAAGCCAGGAGCTTCGTTCACATTAACAGGGGTCTTACCTATTTTTAACGCCAGATTGCAGACAAACTCCTGCACCTCAGCAGAAGTTACCTGTCCTTTGATAACTTCAACCAGCTTCATGACAGGAGCCGGATTAAAGAAATGCATCCCGATAACCCTTTCGGGCCTGGCTGTCGATGCTGCGATTTCTGTAATAGACAAAGAGGATGTATTGGAGGCAAAAATTGTCTCTTTTTTGCAGATCCTGTCCAATTCGGAAAAGATTTTTTTCTTGAGAGAGATCTCTTCCAGAACCGCTTCCAATACCAGGTCGGCATCATGGAACTCCTCGAACGAGGTTGTACCACTTATCATTTGGAGTATTTCCCCCTTTTGGGCAGAGGTTATTTTCCCTTTCTCTTCGAGCCGGGTAAGATTTCTTGTAATGTTCCTGCTCCCGGACTCCAGTTCACACTCACTGATTCCCATCATTACAACAGGGATTCCCGCCTGGGCAAAGGTCTGGACAATACCGCTTCCCATTGTTCCGGTTCCAATGACACATACTTTCATGACTAATTATTTAAGGTTGTTAAAATCTGGTTTTCTTTTTTCCAAAAATGCTTTCATTCCCTCTTTTTGTTCAGAAGAAGCAAAGCAGAGTGAGAAAAAGTTGTTTTCGCTCTTAATGGCATCTTCACGGGACATACACCCTGCAAGATTGATGGACTCCTTGGAATATTTTACTGCCAGAGGTGAGTTTGAAGCAATTATGTTAGCTGTTTTTATTGCCTCTTCCATCAATAACTCGTCGGGAACAACTTGGTTTACAAGCCCTATTGACAAGGCCTCTGCAGCACCAATGACCCGCCCGGTAAAGATAAGCTCTTTGGCCTTGGCCACACCGATAACCGAAGGCAACCTCACTGTACCCGAAAAACCAGGAGTTATGCCGAGGGATACTTCGGGCTGACCAAATTTTGCCTTTTCGGAAGCTATCCTGATGTCACAGGAGAGGGCGAGTTCACACCCGCCTCCTAAAGCATATCCGTTCACAGCAGCAATTACCGGTTTGGGAAGGGTCTCAATTTTCCGGAACAAGTTAGCTCCCTTCATCCCAAAAGCTCCTCCCTCCTTGGGACCCATCGGAGCCATTGATGCGATGTCGGCACCGGCGACAAATGCTTTTCCATTGCCGGTAATAATAACAACCCGAACAAAGTCGTCAACCCCAGCATCTTCCAACGCCTGGGATAATAACTCTATGATGTTATTGTCCAGAGCGTTTAAATTGGATGGATTGTCTATTGTGATTATACGGACATGATTGTCGGTATTGGTCACTACCGGTTTTTTTTCCATAACAGTAAAGTATAAGGTTTCAGGTGTTAAATATAAATGTTTTTTTACAAACGTTGACACAAGTTGACAAAACACAACGGTAGCTTTGCAATAATTAAAACTGAGAGAGATGAAAACAATAGAATTCAACAACCTTTTTTTTGTTTTGCTGGTAAACGATTTTGGCAAAACTGACATGGAATTCTGCAATTCCGAAGAATATGAAACAATCGTGAGTAACAATGGTTACAATGCTGATCCACAATTTGTGGTAAATTACTAAGTGCAAAATTGTAATAACAGTTCTTTTTGGTTATTTTTGGGCCAACAGATAATTCATACAGATGAAAAGCTCTACAGGCCAAAAAGCCATTATTACAGGTGCAACATCGGGAATTGGTAAGGCATTGGCCATATTATTGGTTTCCAAAGGCTACCATGTTGGGATTACAGGCAGGAGGGAAGCCAACCTTTTGTCCATAAAAGATTCTTATCCCAACTCTGTTTATGTTGCCTGTTTTGACATAAGTGAGGCAGATAAAGTTGCAGATCACCTCGATTTGCTTGCATCTGACCTTGGAAAAATAGATCTTTTTGTCCATTGTTCGGGAACAGGTGTCAGGAATGCAGACCTCAACCTTCTGGATGAATTGCAGACGACCCGTACAAACATCGATGGTTTTACTGCATCCATGAATTGGGCATACAAGTATTTCGAAAAACAAGGTGGGGGTTCCGTTGCCGCAATCAGTTCGATTGCCGGTTTGAGGGGATTTGCTTTATCCCCTTCTTACTCATCATCCAAGTCGTACCAAATTAAATATTTGGAGGCCCTAAGGCAAAGGAGCTACAATCATGCAGCAAATATTACCGTAACAGATATCCGTGCAGGATTTGTTGATACAGCAATGGGAAACGGTAAAGGGGCATTTTGGCAATGCTCTGCCGAAACTGCAGCAAACGGGATTTACAAAGCACTGACAAAAGGCAAAGATGTTGCTTATATAACTAAAAGATGGGTACTTGTTGCCTGGCTTATGATGATTTTTCCTGGATTCCTTTTCAAAAGGCTAAAGTTCTGAGAGTATGAAAAAGAAGGTTCCACTCTATATTGTATCGGGTTTTTTGGGCAGTGGAAAAACCACTTTTTTAAAGAATATCCTGGAAATTTTAGGTGCCAAAACCTCCATATCCGTGATACAGAGTGAATTTCCAATTTCAAGTTTTGACTCGGGATTCAAGGAGCTGACCTCAGTACCGTTCTCATTGTTGGAGTTGAACAGAGGATCATCAAACCCAGTACAGTTGTCAAAAGATCATACAGGAAAGATTGCTGCTTTTTTGGAATCCTCCAATCCTGGCATTATTTTTCTGGAGGCCTCGGGACTTGCCAAATTACGTGAAATCCTGGCCATCCTAAGCACTCCTCCACTGGATTCTGTTTTATATCTGGCAGCAACCATAATTATCATTGATGCGTCCCGGTTTGAACATGAAGTCACATTCCTCAAAAATATTCGTCAACAGGTCAAAGCGGCCGATATTGTATTGGTTAATAAATATGAAAAGCTAAATCGGCTGGAATCACCCGAAGTGATTGTGAAAAGTTATAACTACAATAAAATCATAGGATGGATCAAGGAAATCAATCCTGATTGCAAAATTTATCCATCTCTCTATTCTCGCATTCCATTGGAGGTTATTGACTCTTTTTTGAAGTCGGTATAAATAAAAATGGGTAACAAAATCGATTTTGTTACCCATTTTTATTTTAAGTTCAATATTTTATTTGATTAGTTCGAGACTCCTTTTTACAAATTTGTCAAGGTTTTCTCCTTTGAGCATTCCATTGGCAAGCAGAGCCAGGTCACAAACTTGTCTTAATAGTTGATTTTCGTTTGCAAAATTTCTAATTTTTTCCTTGCGTTCTTGGGAGAGTGATTCCAGTTCCAGATCCATTGTTAATTTACCTTCAGTCTCTTTAGAATCCTTTTTTTCTGTTTCTACTATTGATTTTAGCTCAGAAACTTTACCGGCAATAACTGACAGTTCGTCGCCTACCTTCTCTTTCTTGTCTCCTATAATCTTTTTGATGACAGGATGGTCGTGGTTGATAATGATATTATAAGATTCCGGCAAAGAGCCGTAGAAGTTCATTCCTCCACCTAAGGCAGACATCTCCCTGTACCTTCTCATAAACTCCGATTGGGTGATTAGCAGAGCATTCTCTTTTTCTCCCAAACTCTCCAATGACACGCTGTAATGAGGTCCTTGAGGCAGAGCTGATTCAAATGCTGTTGAAATATCCTCTATCTCCTCCTGTGGCAAGTCAACCTTTTTGATCTCCTCTTTATTGATAAGTTTGTCAATATGGTCGGCATCAACCCTTGTGAATTGTGAATCCTTGAACTTTGATTCCAAGAGATTTATATAGTGGCTATCCAGATGGCTGTCCATCAAAAGCACATCATATCCTTTGTTACGTGCACTTTCAATATATGTATACTGTTTTTGAATGTCGCTGGAATATAGGTATACAAGTTTCTTATCCTTATCAGTCTGGTTGGACTCTATCAATTTCTTGTATTCTTCAAAGCTGAAATATTTGCCCTCGGTGTTTTTGAACAAGGCAAACTTTTCGGCCCTGTCATAGAACTTTTCGTCGCTTAACATTCCATATTCAATGAAAAGCTTGAGGTTGTCCCACTTCTCTTCTAGCTTGTTTCTTTCGTTCTTAAAGAGCTCCTCTAATCTGTCAGCTACTTTCTTGGTAATGTGTCCCGAAATCTTTTTAACATTTGAGTCCGATTGAAGGTAACTCCTTGATACATTTAACGGAATATCAGGGGAGTCAATAACTCCGTGCAGAAGTGTCAGGAAATCAGGCACGATGTTTTCGACGGAATCAGTAACAAACACCTGGTTACAATAAAGCTGTATCTTGTTCCTGGAAATGTCTACATTATCTTTGATTTTTGGAAAATACAAGACACCGGTAAGGGAAAATGGATAATCAACATTAAGGTGAATGTGGAACAAAGGATCCTCCTTAGTCGGATAGAGTTTTCGGTAAAAGTCCAGATACTCCTCTTCCTTAAGGTCTGCAGGTTTTTTGGTCCACAGTGGAGACGGATCGTTAATAATGTTATCCTCTCCTGTTTCTACCTCTTTCCCCTCTTTCCACTCCTTCTTTTTACCGAATGCAATCTCTACAGGAAGGAATTTGCAGTATTTTCCTAAAAGGTGGCTGATTTTAGATTCTTCAGAATACTCTTTGGACTCATCGTCCAGGTATAAGATGATATCGGTTCCCCTCTTCTTTCTTTTTCCTTTTTTTATTTCATAGTTGGGATCTCCTTCACAACTCCATTTTACCGGCTCTGCACCATCTTTCCATGACAGGGTTTCGATCTCTACTTTTTTGGCTACCATGAACGAAGAGTAAAATCCCAATCCAAAATGACCAATTATGTTGTTTAACTGATCTTTGTATTTGTCAAGGAATTCCCCGGCACTTGAAAAAGCAATCTGGTTGATATATTTTTGAACCTCCTCTTCTGTCATTCCAATTCCACTGTCACTAATTGTAATGACACCTTTCTTAGGGTCGGATGTTACCCTTACCATTAGCTCTCCAAGTTCTCCTTTGAATTCGCCCGTTCCAGACAATGCCTTAATCTTTTGAGTAGCATCGACTGCATTAGAAACCAGTTCTCTAAGGAATATTTCATGGTCCGAATAGAGAAACTTTTTGATAATCGGAAAAATATTCTCTGTGGTTACGCCAATTGTACCTTTTTGCATAGCTGTATATATTTAGTTTTTCAGCTAAAAATCAAAATATGTACCAAAGGAGTGTTATGTCAGATTGTATGACAAATAGGCAGGGTGCTGTAGGTCAAACTTATTTGTTTACCATTATATCCAAGATCATGTTGTCGGTATTCTGCATTCCCAAGGATCCTATTTTACCCAGGTTTTGAATGGTTTTCTCGACATCATTTTCAATTATGCCATCATTGTCCGAAATGCATATGTTGTCCAAGGCAAGGATAGCTGCCTGAACAGCCGAAGAGACTCCGGAGGCCACCTTCAATGCACATCCCACTTTTGCGCCGTCACAAACCATTCCGGTTATATTGCCTACCATGTTTTTTATAGCATACCCAATCTGTTCAAGGCCTCCTTTTTTTAAAAAGACTATTCCGCAGGCAGCACCGGTAGAGGCGATTACACAACCACATAACGCAGATAGTTTGCCAAGGTATCCTTTTATATGGATAGCTACAAGGTGGCTAATCACTAATGCCCTGGCCAACTCTTCATCGGTTGACCCAAGTTTTTCGGCAAATGCAATAACCGGCATTGTTACAGTAATACCCTGGTTGCCGCTTCCAGAGTTACTCATTGCAGGCAACGTGCTTCCAGCCATCCTGGCATCGGAGGCAGCTGCTGTCAAAGCCATTGAGTAGGACAGGAGCCCCGAACCAAACGTGCCATTGTTTTCCCGGTTCCATAGTGTTTTTCCTACCTTTAATCCATAATCTTTTTCAAGACCTTCTTTGGCAAGGGCTTTATTAAGTACCACAGATTCCATTATAAATCTTATCTTTTCCAAAGGTACATTGAGCCCGAAATCGTATATGGAGTTTATGTCCATATTATAGTCCTTTATCTCTTTGTTGCAATCGCCCCCGTTTTTGTAATTGAGTGAAATAGTGCTTAAAACATCTACGGAATCGTCATTGAATAATTGGAGCACAATGTTGTCATGGTTGTCTTCTATCACTACAGTTGCTCTGTCTCCTTTTGCAGAGTATACATTTGCTGTTATATATAGTTTTTTGGTGGAATCTGAGAGATTGATTGAAACCATATCTTCGGAGAGCATTTTTTTGGCTTCATTAATAGATTCTTTGCCCAAATCTTTCAGCACCTCCAGACCATATTTGGACTTGCCACATGTGACACCCAGTGCTGCTGCAATATGAAGCCCAACCATACCAGTACCCGGTACACCAACGCCCATCCCGTTTTTAAGGATATTGGCGCTAACTTGGACATCTACTTTTGAAATATTACCACCATTGGCCCTAATGATTTCGGATGCCCCCGCTACTGCCAGCGAAACAGCAATTGGTTCGGTACAGCCTAAAGCGGGTTTTACTTCGCTCTTAAGGAGTTCTATAAATTCCAGTTCTCTCTCACTTGTCATTATTCTATTGTTTAAAGAATTTTATTATTGATTCTACCAAATCTTTCATTTTTGCGTTATCCTTAACTGTTTCAATCGGGAAGCCAAGGACAACTGAGTTGTATTTGCCCTTATATGCAATCCCTGCAGAGATGTTATTGTCGGAATACCTGAATATTGTGAAGCTATTTGCTCCTGCCGGCTCCACTCCATCCGGGGATTCTGCCGAGTAGACCACTGGATTTGGTTCGTTGTGAAAACTGAGGGAAAGATCAAAGCCAAAAGGATTTTTGGCAGCTTTTAGCTCTCCGGTACGGCTTGCTTGGTTTGTTCTCCAAACATATTTGAGAACATTGGTTGCAAAATGTTGTGTAGTTGTGTCGGTGGTATGGCTATCCCATAAATCGGTAGCAACATTTGAACCTGATACCAGTATATTGCCGCCTTTGGATGAATAGGTATTGATATATTCCATTAACGAGGGGGTGAAAGTCCTGTATTTTACTTCCGAATGGCCTCTGCCTCTTTTGGTTTGTAACTGTTTTCCCAATATCAGGTCCACAATATCATAATCATAACTATCAATCCTGTCGGTAATCAACCCATCCCTGCTTGTGGAGACAAATGAATAACCAAGGGAAGCAAAAATCTTTCCGTGTACAAAAGGGTAGTCAAAACTGTTGCCGGCAATCGCAACTGATTCGTAGTTGGCATATGAAGCACCAAATCCAGGTGAATCATCATCCATCCAAGGTATGTTCCTCCTATATTCATACTGGCTTCCAATGAAAGAAATGTCATAAAGATAAGGGACTCCGCTGTCGTATTGGTCTGTAAAGCCGGCAAACAGAGAATCTTTGGATGCATAGGAAGCAGGAGCAGATACTCTGTCAAATCCATTTATTATAAGAACTTTGCCTTTTGGATCAGGAGCATTGTAAACAGAGAGGATTTCGGAAGGGAAACTCTCTCCTCCATCGTTGACTGCAGCAACTTTGAAACTGTAAATAACACCTGGTTTTATTTGGGTTATGAATTCGGGTCTTTCGGTTATAACTCCGTTGTCAAAAGCTCTGTCATCCAACCTGGTGTATACTATATACTTATTGGCATTAGCCGTTGGTTCCAGCGGGTCAATGCTCTCTTCCCATTGCAGTGAGACGGAATTTTCGTCCGAATTTAATGTGAAATTCTTCACAGGAAGAGGTTGAACTATGTAGGGCTCACCATACTTTACACTAAGAAACCTAAGCATACCTTTATATATGGACCTGCTGACATCAAAGCGGAATTGAGGATCCAATCCATACCGCATATCAGCAAAATTTTGGTGGGATAGAAGTTCCAAAAGCATGGTCGGCACTACCGGAGAGCGGGATTCAGAGTAAGACCGGTCCCAGATTCCTCTTCTTTGCCAAATAGGTTCATGGAGATATTTTATATCTTCCACTATTTGTGTTTGTATGAGATCGGTCAGGTACCTGCTGACAAACCTGTCACTTCCGTCCGGATATTTGGTGGAGCCTTGTGAAAAACGTGTGTAAATTCCTAAAGTTCCAACAATTGAATCGTTCAAGGTAGTGCCGGCATCGGTATGGAAGGCAAAGGCCAGGTCCAAGGGAACCTTGTAGCCATTTTCTCCTGGATTCATTGCCGACCCTCCGCTCAGGACGTTCACCCATTTGCCCCGTGACATATAATCGTCGTTGTAGTCGTTTGAATTTTGGTTGGGAGTGTAAATGCTATCATTAAAGCCAGCCCATTGCAACCAATACCTGGCCCCCTCTGTATACCTGGGGTATCCGCTGGTAACAGGGTCGGGGTTAAAAGAGGGGATGAATACTTCCAGAGGCTCGTTGGAAGAGCTCTTCCTGTTTGGGATAATCCCTCCCTGAGAGGGGCCTCTGGCAATGTTTCCCATTCCTCCTCCAAACTTTACAGCATCAGCAGTTATATATTCTCCATTTTCCCCGGTAATATTGGATAACAGAACTCCCTGCTCAAGAGAGGGATCTGCTTTGAAACGGAATGTTCCAAGGTAAATCCATGTTCCCCCTCCGATCGTTTGGTTCACGCGGAAAATGGTCTCCCCACCTGAGTGGAGTACCTTGTATATTGCATTCTTGGTACTGTTTGGTACTGATTGATAGGAAATGTACACTGCGTAATTACCCTCTACTGGCACTTTGGCCGCCCAAAAGGCAGAGCTTTCCTGACCTTTTTTGATTGTGTTCACTATCCTCGAATAGCCCTCCTTAAAAGGGTTTTCTCCTGACAAATAGTAGTCTTTTGATTTTGCAAAGCCAGGAATTCCGGAATTATCCCATTTATATTCTCCGGAAATTTCTGAGTAACCGGAGTTTTTCATGTCAAAATCACAAATCACCTCGTTTGTTTGGAAATCTCTCTCCCTTGGCATCATGACAGTAGCCCCGGCATTCTCCAACATTGGAACCAAAAAAGGTAGAACATATGATTGGGTATAAAGATCCTCAACTGTTTGGAATATCCGAGCCCTCTGCCATTCCCATCTTAGCAAACTTTGTTCGTAATAATAACCATGGCTTTGCCATAACGCTATATGCCTGTTGATAAGTCCCTTTGTTGGTATATGAGGCTTTGAAAGGTTATAAACAAAATTATCGGGACTCACCTCTTTTCTTTTTCGGGCTCTTTTTGAATCGTCAGGCAAGGGCTTGGCCTCTGTGGCCAGTGGCGGGACAAACTCCTCTATTATGGTTCCGTTGGAAACGATTCTTAACCGTTTTTCCCTATATTGTTGCGGTGTCATTGACCGGACAATATCATAAACCGAACGGACTGACTCATCCCTGAATGGATACTCCGACAGGGAATTGTTAAAATAGAAGATAATATCGGTATCGTAAGCAAAAACTGAATCCAAACGAACATTGCCAGTTACAAAAGCAGAGTTTTTAAGATGCGATTGAAGTTTGTCAGCAACACCTTTGAACTCCGAAAGGTCCTTTTTGTGGTTTTGCCCGTTAACCGGCAACAATGACAACAAGAACAGAGTTGTCAGTAAGATTTTCTTAATTCCTCTCATTTGTTGATTTTCTTAAAGGGATTGCAAAAATAGTTATTTAACTTTGTTTAACTAACCTTCTATAATAAATATCATATGAAAATAACAAAATTAAGATTGGCCAATTTGCCTACTCCTATAAAAAAATCCAGATTCCTGTCCAACGAGCTTGGGATAAATTTGTATATCAAAAGGGATGACTACACTGGTATAGAGATATCCGGTAATAAAATCAGAAAACTTGAATATGTTTTCAAAAAGGTTTTGGATTCGGGTTTCAACGGAGTAATCACTACCGGGGGGATCCAGTCCAACCACTGCAGGGCAACTGTGGCCGCAGCAACCAGCCTGGGTCTCAAGTCCATTGTTTTACTTAAGGTGGCTGAGGCACCTAAAATTGAGGGGAACTTTTTTTTGGATAACCTTTTTGGAGCCCAAATAAGATATTGTACTCCAGAAGAGTACAGGACCTCTAGGAACCAACTTATGCAAGACATTGCATCCCAAGAATCAAAGATGGGAAATAACTACTTTGTAATACCCGAAGGTGCCTCTTTTGGGATTGGTTCAATGGGTTACTTTGAAGCTATAGAGGAGATTGTCCGGCAAGAAAAAGAGCTTGGGATAAAGTTTGATACAATAGTTGTGGCAACAGGTTCGGGAGGTACATACTCAGGCTTGTACTTGGCCAACAAATACCATAAACTCAATAAGAGAATAATTGGGTTTGCAGTTTGTGATGATTCGGAATACTTTGTAAAACAGATAGATGGTATAAACAAAGAGTCTCTTGAATACTTGGACAAGGAGGTGGATATTTCCCGGGAAGATATTGAGATAAACGACAAGTATAAGGGTATCGGTTATGCGCTCAGCAGGCCCGAAGAGCTTGAGTTCATTAAATTGATTGCATCAAAGGAGGCGCTGCTCCTTGACCCTGTCTACACCGGGAAAGCGATGTATGGTCTTTATAATGAAGCAAAAGCCGGCAACCTGAAAGATGCCGGCAATATTCTGTTCATTCATACCGGGGGACTGTTCGGACTGTTTCCCAAACAAGACCAGTTTGTTTTTTAATAGTTATTCCTTCATGTAGCCATAGAAAATGTCAGTTGGAGGGAGAAATGTCTCTTTTACTGTACGCGGGCTTGCCCATCTGATCAGGTTGAACTCTCCGCCAGCTTTGTCGTTG
>SABC01000056.1 GCA_009929175.1 Bacteroidia bacterium
ACACCTGTGGAGTTGACCAAAGGACCGTAATAGTGGTCGGGATAACCATCCAGGAAATAAACGGTGGTGAAAAACTTGCCCCGCAGCTCGTGAAGCAATGCCTTCTCATGACGTCCATTTGCACGGAACATCTTGACTGCCTCATCGGTACGCACCTTTTGCCGGGTAAAAGGGATGTCGGCATCAATGATCCCCTGCATACGCCTTTTGAGAGTGCCAAGCTCCTGCTCGGTCAGAGAAACAGCTGCCGGGGAGCCCTCTTCTTCCTGCACAGGCTGCCTGAGCTCTGCATACATACCGTTTTGGAGATTGTAGTCAATTACCAGTGATAATTCGGGATAGAGCTCTGCAACTGCTTTTTGCAAAATAAAATTTAGTGACCTTATATAAGTACGTGCCCCGTCGGAATGGGAATAGTCTATGAACTCAACATTGTGGGTCATATAAATCGGGAAAGCAAGCTCTTTGAGCTGGTTGTCCACTATTGCTGCCAACACCGGCCATTTTGTGTCAACTCCGGATTGTACGGCAAATTGGGCAAGAGTTGTGCCGGGTTCTACATGGAAACTTTTCTTAGTATTGGAACAATATACTTTGATCATGGTTTTCGTTTTTAAAATTGTTTTTAAAGTTAACAAAAACCGTGCAGAGGCGCAATTAAACCGGCAATCAAAGGTACTTTCCGGTTACGGAATCCGGGTTGACCCTCACCTGCTCCGGGGTTCCTGCGGCAACAATGGTTCCACCCTTGGAGCCACCCTCCGGCCCCATATCCACAAGGTAATCCACCGAACGCAGCACATCCAGGTTGTGTTCAATGACAATAACAGTATTACCTTGATCTACGAGTCTCTGCAAAACCTCCAGCAAAACCCTTACATCTTCGAAGTGGAGTCCTGTTGTGGGCTCATCCAATATATACAATGAGTTGCCCGTAGAAAAGCGGGCCAGCTCAGTTGCCAGTTTTACCCTTTGGCTCTCCCCTCCGCTTAGGGTGGTAGAAGACTGACCCAGTTTAACATAGCCTAAACCCACCTCATCCAGTGCCTTTAGCTTTGGAAAAATGGCAGGGACATTTTCGAAAAACCTCATGGCCTGAGAAATTGTCATCTCCAGGACATCATTTATGGACTTACCCCTGTATTTGACAGCAAGGGTGTCCGGCAGGTACCTTTTACCGTTACAGGATTTGCAGAGCACATTGACCGCAGGCAAGAAATTCATCTCAATCACCTGCACCCCGGCCCCTTTGCACTCTTCACAGCGACCTCCCTTGATATTAAAGGAGAACCTGCCTGCCTTGAAGCCCCTTATCTTTGCATCCTGGGTCTCGCCATACAGTTTGCGGATTTCGGTAAAGACATTTGTATATGTAGCCGGATTGCTCCGCGGGGTACGTCCGATCGGGGTCTGGTCTATTTCAATTAGTTTGTCTACGTTGTTGATCCCATTGATTGAGTCGTAAGGCAGGGGATCCATCAGCGACCTGTAAAAATGGCGGCTCAAAATGGGCATGAGGGTTTCGTTTACAAGGGATGATTTCCCGCTCCCGCTTACCCCGCTTACCCCGATAAAGCAGCCTAAAGGTATCTTTAAGTCTATATTTTTGAGATTGTTACCCTTTGCTCCTTTTAGTTCCAGAACCTTCCCGTTACCGGGCCTTCGTTGGGATGGAGTCTCAATCCTTCGGACCTCCTTGATGTAATCAATAGTATATGAACCCAGTGATTGAATCTCCGATGGTGTCATTTGGTCAATTACAGAGGGCTCTCCCGAAAAAAGTACTTTACCACCTTTCTCTCCTGCACCGGGACCCATATCCACCAGCCAGTCGGCAGAGGTGATCATCTCCTGGTCGTGCTCCACTACCATGATGGAGTTGCCCTCATCCCTGAGCCTTTTGAGAGAGTCAATCAGCTTGCGGTTATCCCTCTGGTGCAGCCCTATGCTGGGTTCGTCGAGTATGTAAAGCACATTTACCAGTTTGGAGCCAATCTGGGTTGCCAATCGTATCCTCTGGCTCTCACCCCCGCTAAGGCTCCTGGTGCTCCTGTCCAGCGAAAGATACTCCAACCCGACTTCAATCAAAAAATTTGTCCTCTCCCTCAATTCTTTTAGTACATCCCTTGCGATCATAGCCTGGCGCTTGTCCAGTTTTTCCTCGACAGCAGCCAGCCAAAGTTGCAGCTGATCCATCTCCATTGCCGACACCTGGGCTATATTGAGACCATCTATTTTGAAACCGAGAGCCTCCTCCTTGAGTCTCGACCCGTTGCAAAGGGGACATACAACCTCCTGGACAAACCTCTCCCTTTTTTGGGAAAGCTCTTCTCCATCGTCCGGACCCTGCTCAATCATTGAGATTACCCCTCCAAAAGATACCATTTGGGAGGTCGATCCTCCACCGCTGCTGTTACCCGTAATTCGAATCAGCTCATCAGACCCGAAGAGGATAAGGTTGAGGGCATCTTCGGGAATATCCTTGACAGGGTCGTGTACCGAAAAACCATACTTTTTGGCAATGCCTTCCATCTGGCGGAATAACAGGGTGTTTCGCATTTCGCCCACCGGTTTTATTCCTCCTGCAGCAATTGAAAGCTCCATGTCGGGAATGATTTTGGAGAGGTCTGCCTTGCTGACCATACCAAGGCCTTTACAACGAGGGCAGGCACCTTGGGGAGAGTTGAACGAAAATGTATAAGGCGCAGGTTCGGGAAATGAGAGGCCGCTCACAGGGCACATGAGGTTCTTGCTAAAGTGCCTGATCTCTCCGGAATCGGCAAGCAACAGTGAGAGCGAACCTTTACCATGATGGAGGGCCGACATTACAGATTCCGACAACCGCTTGCCCGAAGAGTCATCGGGAATGACCTTGTCAATAACCAATTCAATGAAGTGAGGTTTATACCTGTCCAAAGGCGATAACGAAAGCAGGTCGTATACCCGGCCATCTACCCTTACTTGCTGGAATCCTTTTCTTAAAAGGGTTTCGAACAAATCCTTGTAATGACCCTTGCGGCCCGAAACCAGAGGTGCCAGCAGCAACGCCCGTTTACCCGAATATTGTTCCAAAATCACAGAGACAATCCCTGTATCGGTATACTTGACCATCTCCTGTCCGGTAACGGGGGAGTAGGCTTTGGATGCCCGGGCATACAGGAGGCGCAGGAAGTCGTAGATTTCGGTGATAGTCCCCACAGTGGACCGTGGGTTGCGGCCGGTTGTCTTTTGCTCTATCGCAATTATAGGACTTAGACCTGTAATGCTTTCGACATCGGGTCTTTCCAGAGATCCCATGAATTGACGGGCGTAGGCCGACAAAGTGTCCAGGTAACGTCGTTGCCCCTCTGCATAGATTGTATCAAACGCGAGGGAAGATTTTCCACTGCCACTCAGGCCGGTAACCACTACCAGCCTGCCCCTTGGGATGATAACATCTATGTTCTTAAGGTTGTGAACCCTTGCGCCAATAACCTCTATGTTCATTTTAATCTATTTTCCTTCACGGAAACCCTCGACAGGTATCTGTACAATGAATTTGCGGCCTGCCTTGTTATCCATCTGGTTAGCCCTGATCCACTGGTTGTAGATCTTGAGGACCTTGAAGTTGGTGTTGTGCCTGCGGGAGAAATCCGACCAGTTCGCAACCGGGCCGCTCACTTCAACCTCTTTGTATTCAAGAGGTTTGTACAAATCCTCCTCATCCAGGTGAAAACCGTAGGTTTCGCGGTTGCTCAGGACAATCTTGAATGCCAAAGCCCTGAATACATACCTCCCGGTCTCCTCCAAAAACTGCATATCGTAATAGTTGTCCTCCGACTGGATATCCATCCTGTAACGAACATTCTTGAATCCCGTATTGTAAGATGCAGCCGCCATGGTCCAAGAACCAAATTCGGCATAAGCCTTTTTGAAATAGGCAGCTGCTGCCATGGTAGATTTTTCAATGTTGTACCTTTCGTCCACTTCGCTGTCTACAACCAGACCATATTCACGGGCCGTCCCGGCCAGGAACTGCCAGTAGCCTGCTGCGTTTGCAGGAGAGACAACCGGTTGCAGGCCGCTCTCGGCAATACATATGTAGTAGAGGTCTTCGGGAACTCCCTCTTCTTTGAGTATCTTTTTGATAACCGGCCCATACCTGTTATCCAGTTGCATTGTGTAGATCATGGTTCCGTGGAAGTAGCTGAGGCCGGTAATCTCCCTTTTGAAAGACTCCATCACATCGAAATACTCCAAAGGAACTCTTTCGCCACAAAATTCGGCCTCTGAGGGTATCGGGGGGATCCTTACCTGTTGGGAAAAACCAGTCTCACCTTCGAAAACAATACCGTTGTCGCCGGGGCCGGCACTGGAACAAAAAGTGAGCAGAGGTACAAGTACCAGTAAAATGGAGCTAAGTTTGAATTTATACATTATTAGAAAATCTGGTTTAAACTATTCGTAACGGAGAAAAGGATTGGATGCCAACTCCTGTCCAATAGTGGTCATGGGACCATGGCCCGGGTAAACCTTGTAGTCGTCGCCGAGTTTGACAAGTTTTTCGAGCAAACTGCTCATCAGCTGGTCGTAATCGCCACCAGGAAGGTCGGTCCTGCCTATGCTGCCGGCAAATAAGGCGTCTCCTGTGATGACTATTTTATCCTGGTCGTTGTAGAAAGAGACCCCGCCCCTGGTGTGGCCGGGAGTCTCCATTACAGTCAGGTGCGAATTTCCAAAGGATATCAAATCTCCCTCATTTAGGTCAATTGTGTCCAGCGGCGGCTGTTCTACAGTGTAACCAAACATTTCGCTGTATTTTACTGCCCGTTCCAAATGGGGTTTGTCTTCGATATGGATATATGTTTTTAGACCCCACTGAGCCGAGACAAATGCATTGCCCATGATATGGTCGAAATGACCATGGGTGTTTAAAAGTTTGACTGGTTTTAGGTTTTCATTATCTATGAATTTCATCAGCCTATCCTTTTCGCTGTCGCTATGGCAGCCGGGATCGATTATCACACATTCCCCCGTCTCGTCCCATAACACATAGGTACATTCCCTGAGGTCGTTAAAATAAAATGTTTTGATCTGTATCATATTTGTTTATGTTTTCTATTCGGTTCCTTCCAACATAGGAACAAATTTGTAATCCCCATGTTCACTCTGTTCAAACTCACTTGCAGAGACCCTGTCTATCACCACCATCTTTTGGGTCCCCTCCCCAACCGGCACCACCATCCTGCCTCCGACTGCCATCTGCAACAACAGTGCCTGGGGTATGCCGGGAGCCCCGCAGGTTATTAGAATTCCTTTGAAAGGAGCAAAGTTGGGTTGCCCTGCAAAGCCATCCCCGTAAAAAAGAAGGGGAGAGTGGTACTCCAGCCGCACAAGGTTTTTTTGCGCCTGTACAAAGAGGCTCCTCTGCCTTTCGATGCTGAACACGCGGTAACCCAGCTCGGCAAGCACAGCCGTCTGGTAACCGCAACCGGTACCAATCTCAAGTACCTTTTCGAACTTTCCCACACGCTCCCACAAAAGCTGGGATTGCATGGCCACTGTATAGGGCTGGGAGATTGTCTGGCGGGCTCCGATAGGCAGAGGCTTGTCCAGGTAGGCGAGATGGTCCAGCCCAAAATCCACAAACATATGGCGGGGCACCCTCTGCATTGCCTCAATCACCTTAGGGTCAAAATCAAACTTTTGGGAAAGCTGTGCCAGCAGTTTTTTGCGCCGGCCCTTATGTTGCAAACTATCTAACATGGGGCAAAATTACTAAAAGATTTTCTTAATTTTGCAGTGCGGAGTAACTGCCTTAACCTTCAAATTACAATTATGCATATAGCTATCGCAGGCAACATAGGGAGTGGCAAGACCACCCTTACAAGACTTTTGTCCAAACATTACAATTGGGAAGCCAAATACGAATCGGTAGACCACAATCCATACCTGTCCGATTTCTACAACGATATGGAGAGGTGGTCATTCAACCTGCAAGTCTATTTTCTCAAAGAGCGTTTCAAAGGGATTGTGGAGATCGAGCGCGAGGCAAGCCATGTTGTACAGGACAGGACCATCTACGAAGATGCCAGGATTTTTGCCCCAAACCTCCATAGCATGGGACTCATGAGCTCCAGGGATTTCGAAAACTACAACTCTCTTTTTGACCTTATGCTCTCACTTGTAAAGGCCCCCGACCTGCTCATTTACCTCCGTTCATCCATACCCAACCTGGTATCCCAGATCCACAAAAGGGGAAGGGATTACGAGAGCAGCATCCGGATAGACTACCTCTCCGGGCTCAATGACCGTTACGAAAAATGGATTTCGGAGTACAAAGACGGCAAACTGCTCATAATCGATGTCGACAAAGTAAAATTCGAAGATAGCCAGGAGCATCTGAGCCAGGTGATCGACAAAGTCGACGCCCAACTACACGGACTGTTCTGAGAAATCACCAAATTTTAAAAAGTAGTAAGTCACCGGGACAGGCCGGCTATTTGAGCAGCCCTGTAAGGTCCCGTATTTGCTGCTTTGCTATTTTCCAGCGCGGGATGTCAATCTTGGGACCAATCACCTCAACAACCTTTGCCGCTACAATGGACCCCACCTCGCCGCAATCCTTTAATGAGAGACCGTGTGCATGTGCAAAGAGGAATCCGGCTGCATAGGTATCACCGGCTCCCGTCGCATCGATTGTATCTGCAGGCCACGCCTCGATATAGTGGTACTCATCACCTCTTTTTACCATGGAACCATCCTTGCCAATCTTCACAACCGCAGTCTCGCAGATTTGGGCCATGACATCCAGTGCTTCCCTGGGTTGTTTGTTGGTAAAGACCTGGGCTTCCGTTTCGTTAGCAAACACTATATCTACATAATTCTTGATAATATCGTGCAGAAAAGCATGATTGCTCTCCACAACATTGTAGCTTGCCATATCTATCGAAATAATCATACCTGCAGCCCTGGCAAGCTCCAGCGCCCTTCTCAGCAACGCCTGGTTTTGTACCAGGTAACCCTCGATATGGAAATAGTCGTGCCCTTCGAACTGCTCCGGTGACAGGTCCTCGGGACCCATCTCGATGGAAGCACCAAGGTAGACTGCAAAAGTACGCTCCGCATTTGGGGCTGTTATGAATACCATAGCTCTGCCAGATGCGGCCTTACCTTTGAACAGTGTGGATTTGATTCCGTTCCGGGACAGGTCCGACTTGAACAAGGAGCCCAGTTCGTCGTTTCCCACCTTGCCTATGAAAGTAGAGGGCATACCCAACACAGCGGTAGCTGTGATCGTATTTGCAGCCGACCCGCCGGCCACATACTGAACTCCCATCCCCTTTAACGTTTCCCATATCTTTTCTCCCGTTTCACGATCCACATGCTGCATGCTCCCTTTGGGCAAATGGTAATAATTCAACAGAGAATCATCTTCCAGTACCGCAAGAATATCGGTGAGGGCATTGCCAATTCCTAATATTGATTTCACTTATAATTGATTTCAAAAAATAAATATACAAAAAAAGAGGTTAACGGTAAAACCCTTCTGAGGCAACTTCCACAGCTTTGTTTGCAAGCACCTCCATACTATTGACCAACGGAACAGCCACCATCTCCCGGGACAGCACCAAAGGTATCTCGGTACAACCTGCAATAATGTAACGTGCACCTCTGGAGACAAGGATTGCAGCTGCCTCACTAAGGAGCTTCGCCGGCTTATCATGGAACCCTGCTTTGACTCCCTCCTTTCCATAAACCGCTTCCATAACAAGCGACTCCTGCTCTGTTTCTGTTGGTATCACCGGGCAGAGGCCGTTTTTATCCAAAAACCCTTGGTACAATCCGGTCCGGATGGTACCGGTGGTGGCCAGGATGCCTACCGGCACCCCCTGTTCAGGGAAGGTTGCTCCCGACACCCTTGCCTCTGCAGCAATATGGGCACAGGCAAGTTGGGGCATATGCAGTACAGGAACAGAAATTTCCATCTCTATCCTGGGAACATAAAAATGGGCAGTATTGCACGGAATCAAAATCATTCCGGCACCACAAGACTCAAGCATTTTTGCACCTTCCACCAAATAGGGCAAAGGAGATTCCTCATCGTAGACCAGATGCCTGGTCCTATCCGGGATTATTGGATTACTATTGATAATCACAGGAATATGTTCCTGATCACAAGTTGCCGGGGTTGCCTTTATTATGAGGCCGAATAACGACAATGTTGCTTCGGGGCCCATTCCTCCAAGGATCCCGATTGTCTTGAATTTGCTTTTGTTCATATAGCCAAACCTTACTGGACCTGCAAAGTTCATATTTTTTTGTAGGTTTGCAAAAAAATAACCCAATGATCATTTGCGAGACCTTGAGTAGTTTTGGCCATGCAATGTCCAATCTGCCAAAAGATTGCGAAATTGGCTTTGTACCAACAATGGGAGCCCTGCACAACGGTCACCTCTCTTTGGTAAAAAAAGCTCTTGAGCGAACCAAGTTTGTGGTTGCAAGCATTTTTGTGAACCCAACCCAGTTCAACAACCAATCGGACCTAGAACACTACCCAAGGACCCCTGCAGAGGACTTGGCCAAACTACAGGCAGAGGGGGTTTATGCAGTGCTCATGCCCACTGCGGCAGAGATATATCCCGGAGGCAAAATGAGAGAGCCAATAGATCTGGCAGCTCTTGACCATCATGGCGAAGGTCCGGGAAGGCCGGGCCATTTCGAAGGTGTAGTACAGGTGGTCAGCCGCTTATTCGAAATAGTGAACCCGACATTTGCTTTTTTTGGGGAAAAAGATTTCCAGCAGCTGGCAATCATTCAACATATGGTCAAGATATTGGAGCTCAAGACTGAGATAGTTGCGGTTCCAACACTCAGGGAGGAGGATGGGCTTGCCATGAGTTCCAGGAATATGCTGCTGACTCCCGCCCACCGAAAAGCAGCCCCGCTCATTTACCAAACCTTGCAGGAAGCCGCGGACATGGCGGCACAAAATTTGTGCACACCTGCAGAGCTCTGTTCCCACATAGTCAAAACAATCGATGCCAATCCTTTGTTAAAAACAGAGTATGCACAGGTACTCGGGAGCAAAACACTGCAACCTGCAAACAGATGGGAGGATTATGACGGCGCAAGGTTATGTGTTGCCGTACAAGCCGGTTCAGTAAGATTGATAGATAATATAAAACTTAAGTAAGATGTTTCTGGAGATAATGAAATCCAAAATACACCGCGCCAAGGTAACCGAAGCAAACCTTCATTATATTGGCAGTGTAACGATAGACCAGGATCTTATGGAGGCTGCAGGGCTATACCCCAACGAAAAAGTCGCCATAGTGAACATAGACAACGGAGAGAGGATAGAGACTTATGTGATAACAGGCGAGAGAGGCAGTGGTAAAATTGGAATCAACGGAGCCGCGGCACACAAGTTTTCGGCAGGCCACCTTGTTATAATCATGTCATATGCGCTAATGACCCCCGAAGAGGCCGAAGGCTTCAAACCATCGGTTATTTTCCCCGACTCTTCGACTAATAAATTGGTTGTTTAACATAAAGGCTCCCCAATGAAAAAGCTATACTCTGCCCTCAAGTATATCCTGCTGTTGTCAGTTGCTGCGGTTTTACTGTGGGCATCGTTCCGGGGGGTTCATTGGAAAGACTTTACCGACGGGCTCAGGAGTGCCGATTTTTACTGGATAGGAGCGTCTATGCTGGCCAGCGTTGTTGCTTTTTGGCTCCGGGCTTTGCGCTGGAGGCTGGTCATGATGCCCTTGGGTTTCAAGATCAAAAAAGGGGATGCCTGGGATGGCATCAACATTGGGTATATCACAAATTTTGCTGTACCTCGTGCAGGGGAGTTTGCCCGATGCGGGGTGATCACTAAAAAAACCGGGCTTCCTTTCGAAACAGTTGCAGGGACGGTTGTATTGGAGAGGAGTGTAGACTTGTTATCGTTGGTTTTGGTGACAATGGCTGTGCTTTTTTTCCAGTGGGACAAATTTGGAGCTTTTGTCAACCGGGAGATCATAACTGCAGTTACAAACAGGATGTCGGTGAATTTGGCCTGGATAACTGCTGCCGTTGTATTTGCCTCAGGGGTGTTCCTCTACATTGTTTATCATTTCCGCAAAACCAATCCTGTATTCCGTAAAATTGCCAACATTGCCAAAGGGGTTATCAACGGAGTGGTTTCGGGTTTTAAAATGCCTCAAAAGTGGATGTTCCTCATCTACACTGCAGCCATCTGGTTTTGTTACTGGCTCATGAGTTACACTACAATACTGGCCTTCCCTGCCGTGCATGGTCTGGGAGCTTCGGACGCACTCTTTTTGATGATGGTCGGGGGTTTTGGATGGGTAATACCTGTACAAGGAGGGATTGGTGCCTATCACTTTATTATTTCCCTTGCACTCGCCTCCATCTATTCGATAGACCAGACCACGGGAGTTGTCTTTGCAACCATTTCACATGAATCCCAAGCTGTCACAATGTTACTTTTTGGAACTATCTCCCTGATATCTTTCTATTTCAAAAAAAAAGGAACCTATCCCAATTAGTGTTATCTTTTTTGTAAATTTGTGAGCAAGATACCTTAACCAATGAAAAACCTCCTGCTCAAAACATTTGCCATAACACTGGCATTCACTGTTATCAATCAGGCATGCAACGGCCAGGGCCAAGTTACAAAACAAAACAACGGCCAAAACGATTCCGGGGAAGCAGATATTTTCCTGATGATCTCTTCATTCAACCCCGACACACAGAGGACGCTTGATTTCATAAACGAGTTCAGCAACACCCTTGATGATTTTTACCCTCACAAGCATCTTATCCTGATTGAGGACATGGCTGCCCGCAATTTTTCGGAAGAGGCACATCTATGGAAGGGACGTGTCAAACATTTGATTGACAAATATAAAGGCCGCAATTTGAAGGCAATCATTGCAATCGGGCAGGAAGCATGGGCTGCACTGATCTCGCAGGAAGAGATTCCTGAGGGAGTGCCTATATTTGGATCTTTTATCAGCGGCAACGGTCTTGACCTTCCCGAATCACAAATCGACAATTCCTGGGAGCCGGCATGGATAAACTCTGCCCGCAAAGCCAGGAGAGCCTCGATTGCCGGAGGTAATTTAGTCTCTTACAGCCCTTTCAAATCCGTAGAGCTGATCCTTACCATGTATCCCGAAACAGAAAACATAGCTTTTATAACCGACAACTCCTACGGAGGATTGGCTCTCAAAGCATATTTCAAACGCGCAATTAACAAACTGCCTCAATTAAACTACATTTTTTTGGATGGCAGGCATCTTTACCTCTTTCAAATTCAAGACAGTATAAGGACTCTGCCCGAAAACTCCGTTATTTTACTGGCCACATGGAAGGTCAATAAAGATGGACAGTATTACACCTCCCAATCATTGGAATCACTGGTTTCCGAAAGACCAAAAATGCCTGTCTTCACCTTATCGGGGACTGGCTTAGGTAGCGTTGCAATAGGTGGTTATATTCCTCAGTATAATCATAATGCACAAAACATTGCAAACCAAATAATCAATTACGAAAAGGGGCTGTTGGACTCCATCCGTTTTATCAACGACGGGGGTTGGTACAGCTTTGACCATCAAAAGGTAAAAGAGTTCGGGTTTAATCCGGGCGAACTCCCTCTGCACAGCCGTATTATCAATGTATCTGACCCAAGGCTGGACAGATACCGCAACTATCTCTTGATTACCTCTTTGATAGCTCTTGCCCTCTCTATTTTCATTGTCATACTCACAATCACCTATTCCCGCAACCAAAGGCTAAAGCAAAAACTTGAAAAAAAGACTGTAGAGTTGATTGAAGCCAAGGAGATGGCCGAAGAGAGCAACAGACTCAAAAGTGCTTTCCTTGCCAATATGAGCCATGAGATCCGTACCCCGCTCAACGCCATAGTAGGCTTCTCCAACCTGCTGGCCGAACCCGACTTCCCCGAAGAGGAGAAAAAGCAGGTGAGTTCCATTATTGCAAACAATTCCGAACTACTGCTAACCCTTATAACAGATATACTGGACATTTCGGGTCTTGAGACCGGCAAACTCCACTTTCAGTTCAAAGATATAAATGTAGGAGAAATCTGCACACAGGTGCTCAACACATCCGGCCATCTCAAAAAACCCGGGGTAGAATATAAATTTGTAAACACCGAGCCCGATTTGGTCATAAGGAGTGATGCCCACAGATTGTCCCAGGTACTTTTGAACTTGGTCACCAATGCAACCAAGTTTACGGATACAGGTGAAATCACGCTGGAATATAAACGGATTGAATATGACGGCAAACAAGAACTTATGTTCGCCGTAACCGATACCGGCTGCGG
>SABC01000170.1 GCA_009929175.1 Bacteroidia bacterium
GGTGTACGCACTCTTTGTAATAGCAGGCATTGCCGTTATTGCAAGGATGGTGTATCTGCAATACATTACGAACGAAGATCTCAGGAGCGAAGTAAAGACTTTCAGGGTAGAGGAGATAGAAGCCACCAGAGGAAGCATTCTTGCCTGTGACGGAAGGACACTCTCATCTTCTGTACCTTATTATAAGATAAGAATGGATTGCATTGTTCCCGAACAATCTGTTTTTGACATGTATAAAGACTCTCTTGCAATTGCACTAAGCGAGTTTTTCGGAGACAATTCATCTGACTGGTATAAAAAGAGGATGGAGACAGCACGGGCGACAAAAGACAAAGATATATCTCTCGGAAACAGACTTGTCGACCATTCTGAATTAATGATTATCAAAAACTTTCCCCTGTTCAGACTCGGAACTCTTAAAGGCGGCTTCATCTCGGAACAGAAGAACAAAAGGAAGAACCCTTACGGCAGACTTGCATACAGGACAATCGGATTCATAAATTCAAACGGAAAGGGAGTCGGGATTGAAGAGAGTTTCGACTATTACCTGAAAGGGACACCGGGAAGTCAGGTAGTTCAAAAGTTGCTCAAAGACCAGTGGAAGCCGGTAGATATGGATAAGATTATCCAGCCTAAAGACGGCTATGATGTTCAGACTACACTTGACATTGATATCCAGGAAGCTGCAGAGGCTGCACTGAAAGAACAACTTTCTCTTTCAGACCAGTTTGAGGGAGCAACTGCCATTGTCATGGAGGTCAAGACCGGAGCTATCAGGGCAATAGCAAATATGAGGAAAGACAGCAAGGGCAATTTTGATGAGGTATTCAACTATGCAATCGGTCAGGCAACTGAACCGGGGTCTACCTTCAAGCTTGCCACACTTGTGGCGTTGATTGAAGATGGATATGTCACTCTAGAAACCCCAGTAGATGCCGGTAACGGTAAATGGCCTTATGCAGGTCACACCATTTCAGACGTTACAGCAGGAGGATATGGACAGATAAATGTTCTCAAGGCTTTCGAGAAATCCTCAAACGTTGCTTTTGCCAAGCTTGCCGTTGAATATTATGCAAACAACGAAAAGAAATTTGTTGACAGAATCAACAATATGAAGCTCAACGAGAAGTTTAATCTCGACCTCAAGGGAGAGGCGAGGGCTGTGATATATGCTCCCGGGGATAAATCATGGTCCAAACTCACTTTGCCTCTTATGGGTATAGGCTATGCAACACTGCTAACTCCTTTGCACACGCTTGCCTTCTACAATGCCATAGCCAACGGTGGAAAAATGATGAAACCATATTTTGTTGAAAATATTCAAAAAAACGGCGTTATTGAAAAGAGATTTGAACCTGTGGAGCTCAGCGGCTCTATATGTTCTAAATCCACCCTTGTACTTGTCAACAAGGCTTTGAGAAGTGTAGTCGAAGAGGGAACTGCAAAAGCCCTGAATGATAAAAGATATGCTATTTCCGGTAAGACCGGAACAGCAAGAGTCGCATTCAATGGTGCCGGTTACACCGATAAAGAGGGCTACAAGAGACACCAGGCCTCATTTGCAGGATTTTTCCCTTCAGAGAACCCTAAATATTCAGCTATAGTAGTTCTATATACAGGCAGGACAAGAGGCAACTTTTACGGAGGCGGTTGGGCAGCCCCTGTTTTCAAGAAGATTTCAGACAAAATATATGTCTCCTCTCCGGAGTGGATTTCTCCCGTCGAGGGAAATGGAAGCGTCTCAGGCAAGAGCAGAGAGATTCTTGCCAACCTTGACTCATTCAAATGCGACTCTATACCTCAGGTAACGGGACTTGGGATCAGAGACGCTCTCTACATATTGGAAAACCAGGGATATAAAGTAAGGTTTTCAGGCAAGGGGAAGGTAACATCACAGAGTTATATCCCCGGTAACGATTTGGAAAACAAAGGTTTAATATATTTACAACTTTCTGATTATCATGAAATTACAAGAGATACTCTCAACCAGCAGGATACTACAGATATTAGGAGATAGTAATATCGAAATCAGTTCTGTCTGTTTTGACTCAAGAAAGGTCAGCAAAGGCTCGCTTTTTGTGGCTTTAAAGGGAGTGACTTCAGACGGTCACGATTACATTGCACAAGCTGTGGCAGCCGGTGCCAAGGCTGTTATATGCGAAGTTGTGCCGGAAGAGAAAATCTCTGCTACGATTATACAGGTAACTGACAGCCATCTTACACTAGGAATTGTAGCCTCAAATTTTTACGGAAGACCATCAGAAAAGCTAAAGTTAATTGGCATCACAGGCACCAATGGCAAAACCACTACAGTGACACTCCTATACAGATTATTTACCGATCTGGGATATAAATGTGGTTTATTGTCAACAATA
>SABC01000171.1 GCA_009929175.1 Bacteroidia bacterium
GGCTATCATATTGGATCATGTGGGAAATTGGAGCCGTTTCGGGCTGCCTGATGATGAGCGGGAGTGGACGCTTGAAGGCAAGCCAAAAGGGGTGAAAGATGTTTCCAAGTATAAAAGGTGCCCAGATTGCTTGCACCCAGTTTTGACATCA
Organism: Bacteroidia bacterium; assembly: GCA_009929175.1. Taxonomy (GTDB): domain Bacteria; phylum Bacteroidota; class Bacteroidia; order Bacteroidales; family UBA932; genus Bact-08. The sequence continues at coordinate 152 of SABC01000171.1, forward strand.
GCAAGGGTATGCCCCCATTGTGGCTTCCAGTGGACTGAGACTGCCGAGCCCATGAGCAGGGTCCCCCTGGAGGTTGAGGGCGAGCTGGTGAGTATCCGTGATGTTGGGGATGAGGTCACGCAGGATCTGGCTAGGGCGATAAGCCGCAAGGCTCATAATTTGAAACAGGCTATTGCCATTGGCAAGAGCATGGGGATAAAGCACACATCAGTGTACACGGTCTGGACAAAAGTATTACATCTAAATGTTGACAGCATCATATAGGTGTGGTAGGATATAGGGGAATTAAGGAGGAGCAGCTAATATGAACCCGCCCGACAAGAAAAATTAATAATTTATGGGCAATAACCGGTTTCGATTGGTGTTAAGTCCCGAAAAGGAAACACCAAGAGCTGGGTTCGACTCCCAGATTGTCCAAAGGCATCATTATGCCTTATCTGACCCACCCTTACAGAACGAACACTGAGGGTCTGAAAGAAGGGTGACAGTCGGGAAAGACCGGCAAATCGGGACTGTGGCGGAATGAGAGGAGGAATGGTTTGAACAATTATAAAAAAATGAAATTTGCAAATGGTAAAACAATGGATGAGCATAGATATGTAATGAAAGTAAAAGGATTTAATACTGTTGTTCATCATATTGATGGTAACAAAGCAAATAATAATCCAGAAAATCTTGCCATTATGTCTCGTTCTGAACATTGCAAGCTTCATGGTTTTGGTACAGAAATCAGACCAACTAAAATATTTGCGCCTGATATAGATGGTACTGCCGTATGCAGAATTTGTGGGGAAAGAAAGCAAATAGAAATGTTCAAAAAAGATAGTAATTGGTCACATGGAAGAGACTCTATCTGTAAGGAATGTTTTAACGCATACAAAAGAAATCGTCGAAAGTTAGCTCATAACTAACCAGTCCCATTGGGGAAACCCAGATATAAGTTAGGCTATCCCTCTCCTTCGCCTGTGCCGGGAGGGGGAACTTTAAGAGACTAAGGAGATACAGATATGAAAGAAATCCCAGCAGAAAAACTTAATATGGTGCTTGCCTTGCATTATTTGCACGGGCTATCGAAAAAGCAGATTACCAAGATCAGCGGATTGCATTACACCCAGGTAGATAGCCATATCGCAAAGCTGGACAAGCAACTTGCATTAGGCGAGTTATCAAGAGATGACATCATGGCAAGCGCAGAGAGCGCCAACAAGCGCCTTGGGCTTGAAGAGCTTGTGGCCAAAGATGGTGAGAAGGATATGGAGGTAACAGCAAAAAAGCTAGTAGAAGAAATTAACAAAGAAGCTAGCTCTGATGGTACCCCTCAGAATCGTGTCGCCAATGATTTTACATACCCCATCACCTTTGAACAGACTCCATACCCTGTTATCGTGCTTAACGATATCATCGACCGCATAAACAGCAAGCAGATTTCTGTCACGTGCCTGTCAATCTGTGAGGATGATTTTGGCATGCTATCCATCAATTGGAGGTCTAAAAATGAAACCAAGTGACATGCTCACCGTTGCTGAGCTCTCAGAGCAGACAGGAATAGAGCGATCTCTTATCTGGTACTATGTGAAGAAGCTTGGCATAGAGGGTGAGCGCATCAGCGGGCAGAGAATCCTGTTGCTCTCCCCATCTGATGCTGAGCGCATCAAGATGTCGTGCAGTAAGTATCAGATTGAAGAGGGTGCCACATCAATAACAAAGCTTGCCGTTGAGCTTGGTGTCAGCCGTCAGACAGTATGGGCTGTTGCAAAGAGCCTTGACTGGGAATATCTTGGCAAGCCAAGAAGCAAGGCTATTATAGGCCCTATTTTTGCTGATGAGATACGGGAGGCTATCAATGACAGAAAAGCAGATAGGTGACGCATTGCTCTCTAAGCACCCCATGATGTTCCGCAATGCTGCTGGGTATGGGATTGCCTCTTCTCCCAAGGCTATACATAAGCTACAAGGAGGCAAATTTCTCCTCGATCATGGCTCACCTTTGCGCTTTGGATTGCAACCTGGCTCATCTGATTTTATCGGCTGGGAGACTGTTGAGGTAACTCAAGACATGGTCGGTACCAAGATTGCCATCTTCCAGAGCATTGAGATAAAGACCGAGCATGACCGCCTGAGCAAGGTCCAGCGTGCCTGGAATAGGGCTGTTCAGATTGCTGGTGGTATCGTGCAGGTATGGCATTACAACGGCAAGGAAATAGAGAT
>SABC01000057.1 GCA_009929175.1 Bacteroidia bacterium
CGCAAAAAACGAGGAAAAGAGCGTTAAACAAAAACTGCGTTGCACAAGGCGGCATGGCCCCCAGGCAGAAGGAGCCGCCGTAATCTCTGCAAACGCCTAAAAATGAACGGAAAGACGCAACACGCTCAGCCTCTGCAAGTTGTTAATTTATCCGAGGGATGGATCCCGGCTGGGAAGCCGCATATCACTAAGCCTCTGCAAGTTGTTAATTTATCCGAGGGATGCATCATGCCCCTTGGCAGCAAAAAAGGCTGTCGTGAAGACAGCCTTTGTGTTGACCCACCAGGATTCGAACCTAGACAGACAGAACCAAAATCTGTAGTGCTACCATTACACCATGGGTCAGTCATTTATTTGGGACTGCAAAGATATACCTTTTTTTATTTCCTCCAAAAAATTTTAGAAAATGGAGAATTCAAAGAGTTGCTCGCCAACAAAATGAAAGAGCAAAATCCAAAGAGCAAACCGAATGGAACGTCCTAACAACATGAATATTGCACTTTTGGCAAAATCAACCCGGTAGAATCCTAAGGCTATTGCAAGAACGTCACCTATCAAAGGCATCCAGGTAAAAAATGCAACCAGGCTTCCGTATCTCTCGATCCTCTGCTTTTGCTTTAAAAGCTTCTCTTCCCTTACTCCAAACCATTTCTCAATTATCTCCCATTTTCCAAGGTGACCGACATAGTATGAGGTGAGACCTCCCAGCCAGTTACCTGCTGTTGCGGCAAAAAAAGCGTGGAACGGATTTATCCCGGCTATTAATACTCCCGAAAGAATCACTTCGGAGCTGAAGGGTATTACGGTGGCAGCAAGGAACGATCCGATAAAAAGGCCGAGAATGCCGTAATCCTGCAGAAACTCTACCATAACGCTATTTCCCCCTGATCGATTTGAAAAACTGCCTCACCAGCTCCGAACTCTCACCTTCCATCACACCTGCAATCACCTCACAACGTGGGTGTAACAAAGAGGGCGTATAAAGAGAAAATCCACGTTTGGAATCGGAAGCACCAAAAACAATACACTTGACCTGAGCCCAGTTTAGGGCAGCAGCACACATTGGACAAGGTTCCAAGGTTACATAGAGGGTAGCTTTGTCAATGTACTTACCACCAAATGTATTGGTTGCAGAGGTGATTGCCAGCATCTCGGCATGGGCAGTAGGGTCGTTGAGTGTCTCTGTTTGGTTATGGGCTCTGGCTACCACCTTGCCTCCGATAACAACCACTGCACCCACCGGAATTTCTCCTTTGTCATAGGCTTTAAGGGCCTCTTTAAAAGCCTCTCCCATAAACATCTGATGATCAACAACCTGCATATCCATAAAGTAAAAAAACAATCCCTCAACAAGCAGCAAATATAGCAAAAACTGACAGACAATTTGTCAGTCTCCCCATTTGGCACTCAATTTGTCATTAATTGCATGTGAAAAATAATAATATTCAAAACAAATAATTACAATAACCTTTAATCCTATTCATTATGAATATCAAACCATTAGCAGACAGAGTTTTAGTGGAGCCCAAGGAGGCAGAAACCAAAACAGCAAGCGGACTTTACATTCCTGACACAGCAAAGGAAAAACCACAGCAAGGAACAGTTATCGCTGTTGGCAACGGCAAAAAGGATGAGCCAATGGAACTAAAAGTTGGCGATGTGGTTCTTTATGGTAAATATTCTGGTAGCGAAATCAATTCCGATGGCAAGGACTACCTGATGATGCGCCAATCCGATGTTTTAGCCGTTATAGGTTAACTTTCCCGGAAAACGAGTAAACTAAATTAACAATCAGTACTAAACGCTTAATAACAAAACAAATATGGCTAAAGAAATTAAATTCAACATTGAAGCACGCAACCTCATGAAAGAGGGTGTGGATGCTCTTGCTAACGCAGTCAAAGTAACCCTTGGACCAAAAGGAAGAAATGTTGTAATTGACAAAAAGTACGGCTCACCACAAATTACAAAAGACGGAGTCACCGTTGCCAAAGAGATTGAGCTGGAAGACCGCTTTGCCAACATGGGAGCCCAAATGGTAAAGGAAGTTGCTTCAAAAACAGCTGACCAGGCAGGTGACGGAACCACCACAGCAACCGTACTTGCTCAATCCATCATCAATGTAGGCCTTAAAAATGTGACTGCAGGTGCCAATCCAATGGACCTGAAAAGAGGTATTGACAAAGCCGTGGAACATGTGGTAAAATCACTAAAAGCACAAAGTCAATCTGTTGGTGATGACATTACCAAAATCGAACAAGTTGCAACCATCTCTGCAAACAACGATATCACAATCGGAAAACTTATTGCAGAAGCAATGAGCAAAGTGAAAAAAGAGGGAGTAATCACAGTGGAAGAGGCAAAAGGCACCGATACCGAAGTTAAGGTGGTGGAAGGTATGCAATTTGACAGAGGTTACATCTCTCCCTACTTTATGACCAATCCCGAGAAAATGGAGGCTGTCCTTGACAAGCCTATGATTCTTATCACCGATAAGAAAATCTCTACAATGAAAGACCTTATGCCGGTACTTGAACCGGTGGCACAAGGAGGAATGTCACTGCTAATCATCGCAGAGGATGTTGACGGAGAAGCTCTTGCTACCCTTGTTGTAAACCGTCTGCGCGGGACACTCAAGATTGCGGCTGTAAAAGCCCCTGGCTTTGGAGACCGCAGGAAGGAGATGCTGGAAGATATCGCAATCCTCACCGGAGGTACAGTTATCTCCGAAGAGAAAGGACTTCGCCTTGACGCAGCAACTATAGACATGCTTGGAAAAGCCGACAAAGTTTCCATTGACAAAGAAAACACTACAATTGTAAATGGAGCCGGCAACAAAGAGGATATTGACAAGAGAGTTGGCCAGATTCGCAAGCAAATCGATACTACAACCAGTGATTACGACAGGGAGAAGTTGCAAGAACGCCTTGCCAAGCTGGCAGGTGGTGTAGCAGTACTATACGTAGGAGCAGCTACCGAGGTTGAGATGAAAGAGAAGAAAGACCGCGTAGATGATGCACTCAGCGCAACACGCGCAGCTGTCGAAGAGGGCTTTGTACCCGGAGGAGGAGTTGCCTACATCCGCGCCATCAAGGAGCTTGAGAGCCTAAAAGGTGAGAACGATGACCAGACAACAGGTATCGCAATCATAGCACGTGCAATCGAAGAGCCACTAAGGATGATTTCGGAAAATGCAGGAATAGAAGGCAGCATTGTTATCCAAAAAGTGAAAGAAGGCAAAGGCGACTTTGGCTACAATGCACGCACCGATAACTACGAAAACCTCTATTCAACAGGCGTTATCGACCCCACTAAGGTTACCCGCATAGCCTTGGAGAATGCAGCTTCGGTTGCAGGAATGTTCCTGACCACCGAGTGTGTCATGGCAGAGCAAAAAGAGGAGACACCTGCAATGAATCCTGCCGCAATGGGAGGAATGGGCGGAATGATGTAAACTTCTGCAAACCTATAATACAAGGAGGGAGTCCGGATAAAATCCGGACTCCCTCTTTAACTTTTATTAGCCCAAATTGTTATTAATGCAATCACAAAAAATAGACGACATGTTAAAACCAGGAGACAAAGCACCCGAATTTACCGGACGTGACCAGGATGGTAACGAGATAACCCTTTCACAATTCAAAGGAAAAAAACTTGTATTGTATTTCTATCCAAAAGATGACACCCCCGGGTGCACTGCAGAGGCATGCGACCTGAGGGATAATTACGAAAGATTCTTGTCTATGGGATACCAGGTAGTAGGAGTCAGCAAAGACAGCGAAAAGTCCCACAAGAAATTCATCGAAAAATACAATTTGCCCTTTCCATTGATATCAGACACCGAAACCTCAATTTTACAAGCTTATGGCGCATGGGGCAAGAAAAAATTCATGGGCAGGGAGTACGACGGAATTATCCGTAAAACCTTTGTGATTGACCAAACAGGCTTGATAACCGACATAATAGAAAAAGTGAACACTAAAGCTCACTCTTCCCAAATACTTCCAGATTAAAAAGGGATCAGCCAACCAGCCATGCCATCACATGGCCATCAAAGATTTCATAGTAAAGTTCGAACTCTTGCTCATCGCCATCCTTGTCGATGAATAGTGCAGTCAATTCCCCGTTATCCCTGGGATTAAATTTTTTGATGACAATTTGTTGAGCAAAATCCACATCCGACCTGGACATCCTTTTATAGACAGCCTCCTTTGCACTCCAGTAAATTGCCAGGTGAGTGCTCCTGTCCCTTTCGCTAAGATCTTCGATCTCATCAGGTGATAGCGCCCTCTTTTCCACAGCAGAGAAATTCCGGTTTAAAGATTCGATATCTATTCCCACACTCTCATCGGGGTGGGTGAGAAGGCACACAAAACGTGAAGTATGGGAAATGCTTACTTCAATCAAACTGTTTTGCAGGTATGGCCGGCCATTGTCATGATGGCCCAGGTATACCTTACCATCAAAAATCTCATTGAGCAGAGCCCTTACTGCAAGTTTCTCCTTTCTGCGGGAACTGCTCCTGATTAGCTGCAACTCTTCGAGCTCATCATTAGGGACAGAACATAATCCAAGGAGTTCCTCTTCGCTTTCGGTAATTTCCCATACCGCAATCAAAGCCCCGTTATCATACTCCCGTCTAAAATATACTCCCATTATAAATTATTGTGTTTTATCTGTTTCGTCCGAAATCTCACCAACAATCTCCTCCAGAACATCTTCCAGAGTGACAATCCCGTCGGTTCCCCCATATTCGTCGGCAACCAGGGCCAGATGAATCTTTTTTTGACGGAACTCTTCGAGCAAATCCCCGATCTTTTTATTGCCCGGCACAAAATAAGCCTGTCTCACATGGCTTTTCCAATCGTAGTCGCTCTTTTTTTCCTGTAAATACCCAACCAGGTCCTTGATATATAGAAATCCTTTGACATTGTCCAGATTCCCCTCATAGACAGGTAAACGGGAGTAGCCACAGTTGACCGCAACCTCCATAACCTCGTTTGCACTCATGGATGTGCTTAATGCAACGACCTCAACCCTTGGCTTCATAATATCCGAGACCGAAGTATTGGACAAATCAACAATGCTCTTTAACAACTTCCTCTCCCTGGCCTCCTTTTGGTTATCGCCGGGACTCTCCTCCGTGATCTCTTCCAGGCTTTGTACCTCCCGCTCCTCGCGCTCCTGCTCAGGCATTGAGGTCAAAGCGATGAGTACCCTGTTAAACGGAGCTGCAATCGCACTAAAGAAAATAGAGAGGTAAGACATTTTCATAAAGAATGACTCTTCCTTCCCTTTGAGCATCATAGCAACAGCCTCATTAACAGAGTAAATAAGAACAACAGAAAGCATAGCAGCTCCCCAGATCGAATTCAGAAGCCTCAGCGAAATGAAGATAATCAGCAATTTGAAAAGCAGCGAAAACTGCATTATTGTACCGGTAAAAAGAATCGGTTCCGAAATAAAATGCGATACCCTTTTTGCCCTTCTCTCCCCGTTTGGGAAGGCTTCAGTTACATGAGTGAACGCATAGGCGGTTCCCGAGATTATGGCATAAACCAACAGAGTGAGGATCAAGAAAATCCCCAAGGAGAAATAATCGTCTAAGACACTACTGGGAGGTTCCAATTCAAACAAATACTTGGTTTACGCTGCAAATATAATTAAAATAATGTGGCAGTGAATTTTTCGTGCATAAAAATAGGGTAATAAGACTCTTTGGCCTTTCGCAGACCCTCGTCTCCAATATCATCCTCCCTGTTTACATACTGGAAACCGGGAGCAATTTTTTTAATGAACTCCCTGTTTATAAACTGGTAAGCTCCACGAAACTCCTGGAATGCTTTCTCTACGTGAACAACAATAGTATCAGAATTAAGAGCCTCTCCTATGGTATAGCCAACTATTTGGACATCCACCCTCAATATACCACCTTTAAGGTTAAGGCTCCCGTAGTTGTTTAGGCACTTTTCTACAGCACAACTTTCAAGTGCGAGAGTATCAACAGACTTGCACTCATTCCTACGGCACCATTCATGGGAAAACTCCCTGACCTCTTCCACTTTGTCGGGGGTAAGATCCTCATAGGTCCAATTGTAATTACTTACAAAGTAGTTGAGGTGGTTTCTTTTTGGCTGCAGCTTTTTACCCGAAAGAGTCATCATTTTTTCGGCCTCATAGATATAGTCAAAGCTGTCCCTGATTGCAGTATAACGGAATTTCCCCGGAAACATCTTTTCCAGCTCACCCTTTGTCTCCCTTGTAAGACCGATAAGGGAGAGGTTGCAATCCTCCCGGGAAGCATCTTCCATAAGTTCCTCAATCACCTCACGCCTGTCCCCCCTGCCTGCCGGGTACAGGTAATAGTATTCTCCCGGAGTACCTGCCCGAAGCAGGAAAAAATCCCGAAAACGCCCTATCTCCGACTTGTATACTACATCCCAAATAAAAAGATTTGTAAAGTTATATTCCGCTCCCCGGTAATCAGATAATGATAGCAACCTGTTTACCCACTCTTTGTCGGAAAGTTCGATTTTTTTGAATTCCAGCATAAAATAAATTTATTCCTCGAGCCAGGTTTTCAACAGATCGACTGCCTCTTTTTTCATATCCTGCGGCAATGTGGAGATCCTGGCCCTGTGGCTTCCCTTTGGCTCAACAAAAAGAACAACGTTTTCATTCTTTGGTTCATTTACCTTTACCGCACTCCATGGATCAAATTCTCCGTAGATGAACATCATCTTGTTGTCGGTCTTTGCCACAAACCGTTTGAGCTTCCTGTACAAACCTTTGTCAAACCGGAATTTTGCATCGTCAGGAACAAAGATGGTTCCAAGATACCCCTTGGCATTTTTGACAGACAACAAACCCCTGAAGGGCTTTGTATCATATCCATAATACCCCAACTCCCTGTAAGCCTGGACAAAAAATGAGGTTGTAGAGCTTTCGCGGACAAAATAATCGGGAGAACTAATCTTCATCCAATATTTGAAAACCTCATTTGCCGGAGCACCTGGAGCAGGAACATCACCTATCGGACTCCCCCACTGCCAAAATGCAAACGGGAACTCCAAAACAGAGTAGTCGTAAATATGGGAATTCGGTAATGTGAATTTATAATTACGGGCTGAGCACAAAGAGTCAAATTTTGGCTGTAGTTCTGCCCTGCGAATCAAAACATCCCTCTGGAAATTTTCCAGACGGCTCCTCTCTTCTTTTGTACCTGCGAACTTGGATAGGAAAGGCTCATGCCGTCCATCTTCCCTTCCCTTGCACAAAGGAGCCACGTATGGGACAGTAATATCGACATCATCCGGGAAATATGCAGTATAAAGCAAAGCCGTCTGCCCACCTTTACTGATCCCTGTTGCTATCCATTTGTTGTTGTAGTAAGTGCCAAATATCTCCCTTACCCTGTGCAGGTCGTAGGCAGAGTTTTGAGCCGTGAGATACTCCCACCCGGCATCTTTGGGTGTGGATTCAAGAAAATAGCGATGCTCCACGAAAACTATATTTGTATTGAAAAGCCTGGAAATCTCTTCGCGGTATCTGGGGTTTTGTGCATATGCAGCTCCGTATCCTTCGGTAACCATAACAGTTGGCCTGTCAAAAGAGACATTCATGAGGAACACCCTCTGTCCGAAACTCCCGGCCGAAGGGTTCCGGTGATCCAGAGGCTGCTCTATGACCAGCAAATATTTATCATTGAACTGGCCTGCCGGCAAGCGTTCAACAGACAAAACCCCTGGAAGCTCCTGTAAGCGATCTATGAGGGTATCTTCCTGCGGTAAATGATTGATGGCAATAACCCTGCCGGGTAAAAGAAAAAGAACAATCAAAGCCAGAATTTCGGCAACTCTCTTTAAAGATATTCGATTAGTCATAACAGCCCAATAATTATGTAACGATTTAGTGTAGTTCAAACTAACAAAAGTAAAGAAAAAACCGTACTTTTGCCCAAAATTCGATTGAAGATATGAGCAATTTCGTAGAAGAACTCAAATGGAGAGGGATGGTCCACAACATTATGCCCGGGACCGAAGAGCAATTGGAAAAAGAGCTGACATCGGCATATGTGGGAATAGATCCTACAGCCGACTCACTTCATATAGGACACCTGGTAAGCATAATGATGCTCAAACACCTGCAAGCCAACGGACACAGGCCGATAGCCCTTGTAGGAGGGGCAACCGGAATGATTGGCGACCCTTCGATGAAATCATCGGAGCGCAACCTGCTGGACGAAGAGACTTTAAGACACAACCAAAATGCAATAAAAGCACAGCTTTCCAAATTCCTTGATTTTGACTCCAAATCTCCAAACTCCGCAATATTGGTCAACAACTACGACTGGATGAGAGATTACACTTTTTTGCATTTCATACGGGACATAGGAAAGCATATCACTGTCAATTACATGATGAGCAAAGACTCCGTCAGGAAAAGGATCAGCGGGGACGACAAAGAGGGAATGTCCTTTACCGAATTTACTTACCAGCTGGTACAAGGTTACGACTACCTTTACCTGTACAAGCATTACGGCTGCAAATTGCAAATGGGCGGAAGCGACCAATGGGGTAACATAACCACCGGAACAGAGCTTATTAGGCGCAAAGAGTCAGGAGAGGCCTTTGCCCTCACTTGCCCTCTGATAACCAAAGCCGATGGCGGCAAATTCGGCAAAACCGAGCAGGGTAACATCTGGCTGGACTCCCGTTATACCTCTCCTTATGCATTTTACCAATTTTGGTTAAATGTAAGTGACTCCGACGCCCAAAAATACATCAGGATATTCACTATGCTCCCGAAAGAGGTGATTGAGGCAGAGATTGCCCGCCACGACCAAGCCCCCCACATGAGGGAGTTGCAGAAACTGCTCGCAAAGGAGGTGACCATCATGGTACATGGAACTGAGGAGTACGACAAAGCACTCAAAGCCTCCTCAATATTGTTCGGACAATCCACCTCGGAAAACCTGAGGGAGCTGGACGAACGCACTTTCCTCAATGTATTCGAGGGAGTGCCACAGTTCGAAATAACCCGTGAAGAGCTTGGCGAAAACATAATAGAACTTCTGGCAACAAAAAGCGCAGTGTTCCCCTCCAAAGGAGAGTGCCGCAAAATGATCCAGGCAGGCGGAGTAAGCATCAACAAAAACAAAATAGAATCTGCAGAGTTGATACTCGGCACAAACGACCTGCTCAACGACAAATATATCCTTGTACAAAAGGGCAAGAAAAATTACTTTATCTTAAAAATTAGCTGATATGGAGAATCAAAGCACTCGACAACTAAAAGTATCCAGGCAGCTGCAACGGGACCTTTCCGAGATTTTCCGCGAGAAAGGAACCCAAAGTTTTGCAGGGTCCATGATTAGCGTGACCAGCGTCAGGATTAGTCCGGACCTGTCTGTAGCAAGGGTATACATCAGTATTTTTCCCTCCTCCAAAGCTGAGGAAGTTTTCAATATACTTGAAAATACAGGTAAATCAATCCGGGGAGAACTTGGGAAAAGGGTCTCCAAACAACTCCGGATCGTACCCGAACTGGTATTCAAGATAGACGACTCACTGGATTATGTAGAAAAAATTGACGAGCTTCTAAAAAAGTAGAACTTATTTGAACCTCACTCTCTTCATAGCCAAAAGGTATCTCTTCGCAAAAAAATCACATAATGTGATCAACATTATTTCGATAATAAGTGCGGGAGGGATAGCCATTGGTACCGCGGCCCTGATAATCATACTTTCTGTTTACAACGGGTTCGAAGGACTCATCAAATCGATGTACTCCACATATGAATCCGACCTTTTGATAACACCGACACACGGTAAATCTTTTTTGCCGAACACGGCACAATTCGACATCATAAGGCAGGATACCTCAATTGCAGCCTTTTGTGAAATCGTTCAGGAAAACGTTTTTGTAAAATATGGCGACCAGGAGAGTATTGCGACAATGAAAGGTGTAGACTCCTCATACGAAAGAATAACCTTAATCAAAAATTACATCAAAGAAGGTGAGTTTTCGCTCCGCCACGGAGAGATACCCCAGGCAGTAATGGGCCGTTCACTGGCGTTTGACCTTGGGCTGAGGGTCCATTTCGTAGACCCGGTAGAGCTCTATTTCCCATCCAGGAACAGGAACCTCTCCATGATCAACCCAGCCTCTTCCCTCAACAGGGAAAGGGTATTCCCGGGAGGCCTCTTTACAATCGACCAAAACTTCGATCAAAAATTCATATTCATCCCCATAGAAATTGCCCGCAATCTCCTTGAATACGAAGAGGAGGTTTCTTCTGTGGAACTCTACCTTAAACCATCAAGTGATGTCCCTCGCCTTAAAAAGGAGATAATCTCCTTATTGGGGGATGAGTATGTTGTACAAGACCGCTACGAACAAAACGAGACCCTGTACAAAATGATGCACTCCGAAAAACTTTCGATTTACATTATCCTCCTCTTTATTGTCATAATCATATCGTGTAACCTCTTTGGCTCCCTGTCCATGCTCATCATAGAAAAAAGAGACGACACAGAGACACTTAAAGCATTAGGTGCAAACAACAAGACCATCAAAAGGATATTCCTGATAGAAGGTTGGATGATCTCACTTTCGGGGATTCTGACCGGAACAGTCATTGCTCTGGCATTGTGCTTTACCCAACAGTTCTTTGGCATAATCCCAATGCCAGGCAACTTTGTAATAGACAGCTATCCGATTGTTGTCAAATTTGGGGATGTACTCCTTACAATTGCAGGAATATCACTAATCGGACTGCTTTCGGCGATGCTCCCCTTCATGATTGTGAAAAAAATCGAAAATTTTTAAAAAACTGTGCAACGTTTTTGCAACCTGCTGCATCTTTAAGATGTAGGTTTAGGTTTTAGTACACAAGAAAAGGGGTCGATTTCTGTAGCAGGGGGTCGGCCTTTTTGCTTTTTTACCTAACTTGCAGTCCCAACCAAAGGTTTAAAACCATGAAAACAACCAGGATATCACTCATCATTTCATTATTGCTTACAATAATCCTTGCAAATTTCCCAACCGCTGCAGTCCGGGCCCAACCAGCCAAGCCAAGGGTTTATATACTGGCTACGGGAGGTACGATTGCAGGTTCGGCACAAAGCTCGACACAAGCCTCCTACACCCCCGGAGTGCTTAGCATAGAGCAGATAATCCGGACGGTTCCAGGTATCAGCCAACTTGCAAATCTTACCGGAGTACAGGTTTGCAACATCTCCAGCCAAAACATGGAGGAGGTAATATGGCTCAGACTATGGAAAATCACCGACTCACTCTTTTCCAACAACCTATGTGACGGAGTGGTAATAACACATGGTACCGACACTATGGAAGAGACTGCATATTTCCTTAACCTCACAGTAAGGCACTCCAACCCGGTTGTACTAACAGGAGCAATGAGACCCTCTACCTCTCTTAGTGCAGACGGCCCGTTCAACCTCTACAATTCGGTTGCACTTGCCGCCTCACCGGATGCAAAGGGCAGAGGAGTGATGGTTGTGATGAATGACTTTATCTATTGTGCCAATGATGTCACAAAAGGGCATACCTTAAATACAGCTTCATTTTCTTCCCCAAACTACGGGCCACTGGGACGCATAAGGGATGGGCAGCCCAGCTTTGACAGGACAAATAAATTTATCCACACAGCCTCTTCATGCTTTGATATTTCCAATATCACAAAACTTCCGGCCACAGAGATTGTCTATTCGTACGCTTTTGCTTCTGATGCTGCCATCAATGCCATCATCGACTCCGGAGCAAAGGGCATTGTGATCGCGGGGGTAGGTCACGGGAATTACAACCGTCCTATTGCAGAGGCAATCAAAAGAGCAGCAAAGAAAGGGGTTGCAGTCGTAAGGTCTACCCGCATTCAATCGGGAGGGGTTGATACTGCTGCCGAGGAGTTTGACCCTGCACAGCCTGTATCTCTCAACAAAAGCCCTCAAAAAGCCAGGATCCTGCTGATGCTGGCATTGACTAAAACCGGAGATCCGGCAACAATCCAGGAAATTTTCATGAAGTATTAGGAAACGGATAGTGCTTATTTGTCAAATATCCCGTAAAGTGCCGATCCGCTCCCGCTCATTGAGGCATAGAGAGCCCCTTCTGTATACAACTGCTTTTTGTATTTTTCCAGGACAGGATACTTTAAGAATATGTGTCGTTCGAAATCATTTGCAAGGTAATCTTTCCACTCTTTTACC
>SABC01000172.1 GCA_009929175.1 Bacteroidia bacterium
ATTTGTTAATGAATAATTCCTTAATGACAAGTCGTTCCAATCATGGTTGAAAATATCATTTATGATATTTGTCCACATTGGAAAGTTGTCGTTTCTTTTAATAAGTGTCATAATAACCTCCTGATTAAATTGTTAATTAATACGATAACTTGCCCGTTAATTGGACTCACTATTAAGAAATATCAAAATGAATACCAATACCACAAAACTGACATTTTGGCATGAGCAGATGTTTCCTGTTTTACAAAAGTGAAATGGAAAATCAAAGGAGAGGTATTATGAAGTGCCCCCCAAAGGATATATACTTCATATCCTGAACAAAAAACTGGAAAAAAAGAGTGTTGAAAAGGAGTATGTTGCCTCCAAGGTTAAAGTCTTTGGTATCATACTCTGCAATCAGTGTCAAGTTTCTTGCAAAACCAGGATTGAAGGTGATGCCTCCCGAAATGGGATATTTAAGGGAAAATTTTGTGCTTGAGAGTATATTGTATGCAGCGTGGATTCCAAATTTACTATTGTTGATATCAAAATGTTTTGATGCTGCAATGTAATGCATACCAAAATATTTATTGCCATTGTCGGGACTAAAGTAGTTCTCTTTATTGGATGTCAGGATATCATTTGAACCCACAACGATTGATGGGAGAAAGGATTTTTCTTTTAGTATCCGGAATCGGAGAGAAACAGCCCTGTCTACATTATTGAACTTCCTACCCTCCTGGAATAGGTCAAATGCAGTGTTAGTCAATGCTGCTTCAAAAAAAGGAAGGAATGTTATGTTGAGGTAATAGTTGAAAGTATTGTAATCCCATGTGTCGGGAGTCATATTGGTGTTTAAAAAATTACCTCCCATCTTCACAGTACCCTCCGGAGACATGGTAGCTGAGGGCGAGTTAAGTAATCCGGTAACACCAAGTGTCGACTGGGAGTTTACCGGGTTTATGAAAAAAAATAAACAAAAGACCACCGGCAAGAATTTTGCCGATAGTCTTTTGATTTTATATGTATCGAAATACATTCTCTTGAAGTTGGTTATAGAGAGCCACCTCCACCTGAACCATGACCGTGGTCATCAATCAGGATATCCTGGAAGAAGAGGGCCACAGCACCTGCCGAGTGTACTTCGAAGTTTACAGTAACCGATGTGTTTGCCGGTGTAATGATTCCGACAGCAAAGCTATTGCGGTCAATAGCCTGGCGACCAGTGGTTACAAGCTTGTAATTAGGCTGGATTGTCCTGCTTACGGAAATGTCTTCGTCAACCAAAGCAAGTGAGGCGGATGCACTGGTATTGCCGAAGTAAGGTTTAACCATACCTTCAATCATAGCCTTGAGGGTGGTAACGTCAGACCCGGTAATTCCTGCATTGGCCAGTACTGTTTCAATAGGTGTTGCAAAGATATAACCCGACTTTCTCTGAACATTTATTTTTGACACGCTCTGGGCTGTAAGGTTTTTATTTTCAATTGGTGTATCAACTACATTAATGTTCTCTTCTGTAGCACCCATGCTTGTACGGGTTGTAACGTAAGCAATCTTGTACATTGAGAAGTGGGTGATTGATGTAGTGTATTTGTTTTCTGCACTGTTGAATGTAACAGGCTGTGTTTGTACTATCCACTGGTTTTGGGATTCATTGAAATACTCCAGCCTTACATTTGAAAACCTGGAATTGCTCAGAGGGTTGTTCACTAAAAGTGGCAGAGGATTGCTGAATTGTAGTCCGGAAGGCTCGAATCTCAAAACAGAGATACCAGGGTTGTTAACTGTTCCTGCTACAACGTCAGGAGTTACAACTGCGGTGATGTTGATTGCACCGGTCACAGGCTGGTTGTTGGCATCTGTAACAGTAGTACCTGCGGGAATTGTCAGTGCTGCAGGTGTCGCTCCTCCGATACTGATGGTTCCACCCTGAGCTGGTGTTACAGGTGTCACACCTTCTACATATGGCACCATTGTTACCGAGATATTGTAGGTGATGGTGTGGTTAGGTGCCGCTGCCTGGAATTCAAGGCTGTAAGTAGCATTGAAAAAATCGGCCTTGGCAAATGTTAGAGTGTATTTTCCCGCTGCAGTGAGATCCTTGAATTCGAAATTACCTGTAGCGTTTGTGGTAGCTGTCAGTGTACCCATTGTAACCACTACACCTTGAAGGGGCTGGTTGTTTTGTTGGTTCAAAACCTGTCCTTTGATAGTGTATTTGGCAGGAAGTGGTTCGGGTGGAGTTGGTTCGTCACTTGTTTCACAAGATGAAATTGCGGTCAAGGAACCAACCAGGAGTATCATCAGGAGACTCCTGAAAAATAATTTTGTTTGTTTTA
>SABC01000058.1 GCA_009929175.1 Bacteroidia bacterium
AGTGGAATAGATTCCGGTTGCCGAAGTGCTGACCATCAATTTGACTTTGCTTCCTTCCCGTATCATACTGCATAGCCTGCGGGTAGTTCCGATACGGCTCGAGAAAATTTCTTCCATCCCTTTTTTGCTCCACCTCCTGTTGATTGAAGCACCGGCAAGGTTGAACACTACATCACAATGACCAACCTGTACGGAGTCAAATCCCCGATTTAGCCCAATTACTTGGTGCCCTTTTTGGAGCAAAGCTTTTGTGAGGTTTTTCCCGATAAACCCTCCGGCACCTGTGATTCCTATTATCATTCCGGTAATTTTATTATATTATCAATTATTCGCACTCCAGGCTCAATCCGTCGTAAGCGGGAAAAATTCCATTTGGCAATAGTGGCAACAACTCCTGATGGGTGCCAATCTGATGGGATAAATGGGTGAGGTAACAGCTTTCCGGAGCAGCCAGTTGAGCTGTTTCAATGGCTTCATCCAATGAGAAATGGGAAATATGTGGCTCTTTACGCACCGTGTTTATAACCATAATTGACGAACCCCATGTTTTTGCAAGTTCGTTGTCATCAATCCTGCTTGCATCCGTTATGTAACTGATGTTTCCGATCCTGTATCCCAATATAGGCAACTTCATGTGCATAACCCTTATAGGTATAATCTCCACACCTTCGGCAACAAAAGGTTTGTTTTCAATTACCCGTATTTCAAATTCCGGTACACCCGGATATTTCTCGTCACTGAAAGCATATGAATATTCCCTCTCGAGTGATTTTTTCACCCTCTCCTCGCAATATATTGGCAGAGCTTTGTTGTTAAGGTAATTGATGGCCCTGACATCGTCCAGTCCTCCTGTATGGTCTTTGTGTTCGTGGGTGAGCAGTATTGCGTCGAGGTTCCCGATATTCTCCCTTAATAGTTGCTGTCTAAAATCAGGACCGGCATCAATGAGTATCCGTTTCCCTTCGTGTTCAATAAGGACGCTTGATCTTAGCCTATTGTCCTTTGGATCGGGAGAAGTGCATACATGACACTTGCATCCGATAATCGGAATACCCTGGGAAGTTCCGGTTCCCAAAAATGTTATTCTGCTCATGTAATATTGTTTGTAACCCTAAAGGTAGGAAATTTTAATACCTTTGCGAAAATTTGATAATCGTGAAAGGAACCCTCTACCTTATACCCTCACCATTGGGTGATACCCCGGTAGAAAACGTGATCCCCGGGGAGACCTTAAAAGCACTTCGCTCATTAAAAAGCTTTGTTGTGGAAGAGCTCCGGAGTGCCCGAAGGTATCTTTCGGCTGCCGGTTTCCGGGGAGAGATTGATACACTGGAACTGCACTTGCTCAATGAGCACTCCAAGGAGCCCGACATTGAGCAAATAGTGAGCCTAATCCTTAAAGGAGAATCGATGGGTGTGATCAGTGAGGCAGGACTTCCTGCAGTAGCAGATCCAGGAGCACAACTGGTATCGCTTGCACATAAATCGGGAATAAATGTTGTTCCCCTTACCGGACCTTCGTCACTGATGCTGGCCTTGATGGCTTCCGGCAAAAACGGGCAGAGCTTTGCTTTTGCCGGGTACCTGCCTGTAAGGGGCGAGGAGCGAAGAACCAGGATCCGGGAACTGGAGAGAACTTCACTAAAGACCGGTCAGAGTCAGATTATAATAGAAACGCCTTACCGTAATGATTCACTTGTGGCCGATTTTTTGCAGACCTGTTCCGACGGGACAACCCTTGCAATTGCTTGTGATCTCACAACCGGGAATGGTTTTGTAAAGACTAAATCAATAGCACAATGGAAAAGGGAAATCCCTAAACTAAACAAAAGACCTTGTGTTTTTATTTTATGATGGACAACAATATAATAACAAGCAGGGTAGAGCTTGTAAACATGGAGTTCTTTGCCTACCACGGGTGTTTTAGCGAAGAACAGATAATAGGGAATAAGTTCCTTGTAACCTTCTCGGCAGAGACAGACACATCAAAGGCCGGAGCATCGGACAACCTTACAGATGCATTGAACTACCAGGAGTTATACAATATAATCAAGGATCAAATGGGGATTGCTTCCCATTTGCTGGAGCATGTTGCTGTCAGGATTCTGGACAGCTGTTTCGATGCTTTTCCGCAAATAACATCTGCCCAGGTAGAGATTTCGAAATTGAATCCACCAATAGGGGGCAGGGTAGAAGCATCCAAGGTAGTAATCAAAAAAAACTTCAGGTAAAAATGGCTCAAAACATATCAAGAGGTAACCGGGTGGCTTTTTTGACACTTGGCTGTAAGCTCAATTATTCCGAAACATCTTCCCTGGCCAGGCAGTTTGTAGAGCATGGCTATTCCAAGGTCAAGAACAGTGAGCAGGCCGATATTTACGTTATCAATACATGTTCTGTAACAGAACATGCCGACAAAAAATGCCGCAACGCAATTCGTAAGCTTCACAAGCAAAACAAGGATGCAATCATAGCCGTCACCGGCTGCTACGCGCAATTAAATCCGGACGAAATCCTTGGTATCGAAGGTGTCGACCTTGTATTGGGAGCCGATCAAAAATCTAATTTGTTCATGAAGGTTTCCCAACTCAAACAAGAGGAGGATTCCAAGGGATTGAAACACTCCGGAGCCAGGGCTTTTTCTTGTGCCATTTCGGAAGTGGAGACCATCTTTCCGGCTTACTCGTCGGACGACAGGACAAGGTCATTTCTAAAAGTCCAGGATGGCTGCGACTATCATTGTTCCTATTGTACAATCCCTCTTGCCAGAGGTAAAAGCCGTAATCACCCCATTGACTTCCTCGTAAAAGAGGCTGGCGAGATTGCAGAAAGAGGTATAAAGGAGATTGTCCTCACGGGGGTAAATACAGGAGATTTTGGGAAGAGTACAGGGGAGAGTTTCACAGACCTGCTGGAAGAACTCTCAAATGTAAAGGGGATTGAGCGTATAAGAGTCTCATCAATAGAACCCAATCTTCTTACTGACCAGGTTATTTCGTTGTTTGCCTCCAACAGTAAATTCTTGCCTCATTTCCATATTCCCCTCCAGTCAGGCTCCAACAAGGTGCTGGCAGGAATGAAGCGTAGGTATAATCGAGAACTGTTTGCTTCCAAACTGGAGTTAATCAGAAAGCATATACCCCACGCCTTCATAGGGGTTGATGTTATAGTAGGCTTTCCGGGCGAAGAGGACTCCGATTTTTGTGACAGCTACGAGTTCCTTTCGGGACTTAAACCCTCTTTCCTGCATGTGTTCCCATATTCACGCAGAGCAAACACTCCGGCTGCAGAGTTTGGAAACCAGGTTACAGAGTCCCGAAAAAGCAAAAGGGTAAAGGAACTGACTCATTTATCAGAAGAACTGTACAAGGCGTTCGTTGAGGAGAACAAGGGTCGGGAAGAATACGTATTGTTCGAAAGCAGTATCAAGGGAGGGAAAATGTTCGGATATACAAGAAACTATATTAGGGTTGAGATGCCGTACAAAAAGGAACAAATTGGCCAAATCATAAAGGTGATACTATAGTTGCTTCATTGAGGATCTCATCCTCCCTGGGTTTTATCATAGCTTTCTCTTTTTGGGTTCGCCTCTCCCTTTTCCTGCGGCTTGTAAAGAGGCTGTTCAGAAGCTCCCTGAAAGAGCTGAACTCTTCTTGGTATACTAAACCAAGGCCGTTCCTTTGGCTGTTGTCCAGGTAGTTGGAGTATTGGTCTGCAGAGTGGGAAAAGGCCTTGGCCCTAAAACGACCTTTGTCATCCAGTTTTATCTCTACATCAAGATCCCCTACGACATCTCCCGACCTGTCCAAATAACGTGCACTCCCGATATTGCCGTTCACGACAACCCTGTTATTGAACAGTTGGGCTGATACGGCCGCATCGAACATATCCCGTCCGTTTTGCCCGGGCTGGTAGTTGAAACTCAGGTCAAGAGGTATGTCCAGCTGGTTGAATATCTTGTTAATTTGGTTTGATAAAACCTCAGTGGCATTGGAGTAAAGTATTGTGGAATTATTTACAATGCTGGATTGGACATCCGGGATAAAACTTCCGGAAACCAAAAGAGACATTACCTGCCTTACAACTTTGTCGTCACTGTTGAGGGCTGCATTAACTCTCGCTTTTGTAATGGGATCAATGTCCGGGATCTCAATATTGAATCCCAACCTTGGATTCATAAGCTGACCGGTCATGTTGATCTGGCAATCCACTGTCCTGCGCGAAGCAACCGCACTTGTGTCTGCAATCAGAGTATTGATTGCAGCCTTGGTACGATAATTTGCAGTCAGGTTAAGGTTGGTTTTCATAATATCGCCGTTGAATCCTATGTTCCCCCCCTCCTGGATTGTGAAATCCCTTTCGATAAAGCCTTGTAAAACAAATTTATATGACCCTCGTTGGATTCTGTAATCTCCCTGGATTGAAAAAAGATCCTTGGATGGATTGATGTCCAGGGTTACCAGGCCACTACCGTATCCGGTAATAATATCTCCGACAGATTTGTCGATCTCTATCAACATTGCAGCGTCGGGTGTCATGTTGGCCCTGAGTTTTACAATCAGTTCACTTCCCGACGGGCTTTTCATGATTGTAACAGGATTACCGTTTTGGTCGTAATACTTGGAAGATGGCTGAACAAAGGTCAGCAGGTTGCTGCCGCTCACATCGGTGGCCGAAGAGAGAGGGATATGTATGGAGGTGTTGCGGTTTGTTGTAACGGTTATATCCATCATTATCCTTTCGAGCGGGCCGGTGATGGCAAGGCGGCCTGTCGTAAAGGCAGTGCCGTAAAAAGAAGAGTTGTCTTCTTCGGTGGTATTCAGAGCCTCCAAACCCGAAAACATAATGGAAGTGTTCATGGAAATATCCTTGAAATACCTGTAGTTAAGACCCCCCGAAATCCTGCCTGTGTTTCCGAACCTGTCTTTGATAGCCACATTGTTAAGGTTGATGCCATTTTCTGTGAGGATTACCGGACCATTCAGGGCATAACGTACGTTAGTGAAATCGACCAAGAATGATAAGTCATTGAGGGTAACTCCGCTTCCGGTCAGGAGAAGTTTGTCTCCAGGCCCCTCCAGCTTAACTGAACCGGTCACCCCACCGTTGACGGAAGAGACAATTCCCTCCAGGAAAGGTTCGAAATAGTTTGCATGAAGATTATCAAGGTCCAGGTCAAGGCTGAGAAAGCTATCTTTTGGACGGAAAAATCCTTTTGTAATCAATGCTTTCCGGTTTTCGAATTGGTTCTCAAGATCTATTTCGAATATTTTGGCTTGATTGTTCCATCGGCTTGCAACCAATAATTCACCAAAGTCTTTTTTGTTGATTTCCATTTCTTTACCAACAAAATCTGCTGTGATTTCGGGAGAGTTGAAAAGATTGGAGACAGAAGCAAAGCCACTCAGGCTGCCCCTGATTCCCAACTCATCCAATCCAAGGATGTAATTTAGAGGGGATATCTGAAGGTTATTCAAAACTACAGATAACGTGTCGTAAGGGTTGTTGGAGATGATACCGTCTAACCCAAGGTATTGCTCCCCGCTGTACAGGTACAAGTCGTGAAATACAAAGGTGCTGTCCTGGTTGACAACCTTTGATCCCGAAAATTTCCAGTTTTCTCCGTTAAGGTAAATTTCGGAAGGATATATAGTTATATCAGTAATAAGGGATTTGCTTCCATCAATCTTGGTAAATTGAATATCAGAAAGGAAATCCAGCCTGTTTTCCAAACTACCTTTGTTGGAATATTCGCTTTTTACCCGTACCTGGTTATTGTGTGCACTTACATTTACCCTGTTGCTATCCAGGTTTAACCCCGAAAAATGCAACCTGTCGGAACTGATTGAGCTTTCTATCCCTTTAGAACTGCTGTTGAGGAGCAGCCTAAGGTTGTCAGCAAATATACTCCCGAATCTCAACCCGTCACTTTCAATCTTCAGGTTAAAGGCTTCTCCTTTATCTATTCCTGCTCTCAGTGTGCTGCCATTTCCGATAAACAACCCAGGTAGGATCATCTCTGATATTGCCCTTGTGTCAAGGAAATCAACCTCTAAAGAGAAATTACCGTTATCCTCAACCAGCTCTCTCTCCCCGTTGTCAAACAAAGCACCAAGGTTGCTGTATAGTGTCAGCTCCATTACTTTCTGGAAAAAGCCGGTAATAAAGCTCCCCCCACGGTAGGTGGCATTTGCAAAAGCAGAACGTAAAAACAGGGTGTAATTGTCCCTTAGTGAGCTGGATTGGATGGAGATATCCCCTATATGGAAATCGCCTTTGCTGTTTTCAAAGTTAAGGTCCCGGACATTTATGGTGCCTTCTATATCGCCTTTGGTGTTTCTTGTGAAATTGGCCATGCTTTTCATGGATACAGCCGAAAGGGTATCCCTTTTGTCAAAATTGAGTGCTGCAATATCGGCGTAGATTACATCGGCATAGAAGTCGTAATATGAATTAGCCTTGCTCACAGGGGAGGTAGAGATTATTCCCTGGAATAAAAGGTTCAGGTTGGGATCCCTGCAAATGATCTTGCCATCGAAAGTTTCCCTTTCATACTTACCGGCAGCATAAATATTCTGGTATGTGTAATCGTTAAACTCAAACTTGTCAATACTGAGGGAGTCGATTGATAAGCTTGTACCTCCCACCTCTTTCCCAAACTTTGCACTAAGGTTGGTTGTGAGGCTGAATTTTCCAAGGGAGTTGTTTTGGATCAGTTTTCCCAGGTCAAACTCCTGTGCCTCTAAATTGCCGCTTAGTTCCATACCCCCCTTCCCGCTTTGGTTGCCCTTGATCAAGGCATCGATATGAATGGTGCCGATATTGGAAGTCAGTGTTCCGCTAGTCACAAAATCTTCAAATAACCCGGCAATCCTTCCTTCGAAACTGTACCTGACAAGAGGGGAGAGGTTTTTTAAAGCGTTGATGGGTTTGCTTCCGTTTATTGTGGATATTATAAAGGCGATGTCATTGGTAGTAGTAGTACTGTTTCTTATATCCAGGAAAGCTGTGGTTTCGTCAATGTCGGGGAGACCTGTTATCCTTGCATCCAATTCCAGATAAGACAATCCCGATTCGGAGGAGACTTTGAGGTTGTTAGTCTTTATTGCCGAAACCGGCCCTTCAAATGCCCCGTCAATGTTTATCAGGAGTTTGTTGTCTTTAAGGGATGGGGCAAATGCAGACAATGTGACAAAACTGAGTTTTGAACGGGACAGCACAACGTCAAAATGAACCAGGTCTGTAAAGTGACTGAAAGCCTTGAACGAGTCAAAAAGCAGGTTTAGCTTGAGTGCATCAATTGCGGAGTATCCATCATCAAAACTGAAATCCCTGAGATAGATTCCACCATTGGCAAATGAACCAAATGTTGCCAGATTCTTTATGTTGAATCCGCTTTTTTCTTCCAGAGTAAGACTTTTAATATTTGCTGAGAGAGAATCACCCCAAACCTTAAGATCTCGGATCTCGATATTTATATTACTTGCATCCAGATTCGAAAAGTTGACCGAACCATTTTTGTCGTTGTAACCTGCAGAGAACGGATTCACCATCCGAAAGCGGAATCCGCTTAATTTTACCTGGAATGCCTCAATGTCGGGCAGGGGCTTTTCGGTGGAATCTTTATCACTTATTTTCCCCGATCCGAATATCCTGTCCAGGTTGGTTGTGGAATCACTTTCGTGGATAATGTTGAACTCACCTTTCTCCAATCTTATGTGGCCAAACCTTAGTTTCTTACCCGAAATAAACTGGCGAGGGTCAATTCTCAGGGATATTTTTTGGGCACTCAACAAGGTGTCTTTACCATTTGAGACTATCGAAATGTCCTTAGCAATCAGCTGGTCAAAAAATATATAATAGACCTTGCCGATAGAGACCTCGGCACCCAGACTCCAGGAAAGGGATCCTGCTGCTTTTTTTGCGGCATAAGTCTGCAATACCGGTATCTGGAGGGCGAGATAGGCCCCAACCGGCAAAACTGCTGCTACAAAGAGGAGCGCTACTGCTATTTTTTTTAATATCCGGATAGTTGACTAATTTTGCAGCAAAAATAACTATTTATTTTGTTTTAATGAGTATTACAATCCTGGCTATTGAATCTTCCTGCGATGATACCTCGGCAGCTATCCTCAATGATGGTTACCTTCTTTCAAATATTATGGCCGGACAGGATGTCCATAAAAAATATGGCGGTGTAATCCCTGAACTGGCTTCCAGGGCCCACCAGCATAATATACTGCCTGTGGTTGAGGCAGCCTTGTGCGAAGCAGGAGTATCGATGGCTGATATTGATGTGATAGCATATACAAGAGGCCCGGGTTTGTTGGGCTCCCTGATTGTCGGCAGCTCATTTGCAAAAGGATTGTCTGTTGCACTGGGGGTTCCACTTGTAGATGTGAACCATCTGCAGGGACATCTATTGTCACCATTTATATCCCAGCCTGGAGAAGAGAGGCCAAAACCCACTTTCCCATATCTGTCCATGCTGGTTTCGGGAGGACATACCCAAATTATAAAAGTTACAGATCCTTTGAATTATACAGTTCTTGGCAAAACAATAGATGATGCAGCCGGAGAGGCTTTTGACAAATGTGCAAAACTGATGGGGCTTGGGTATCCGGGGGGGCCGGTTGTAGACAGGCTTGCGAAGGAGGGCAACCCATTGAAATTTAAATTTGCAAAACCAGTTGTAAAAGGGCTGGACTTTAGCTTTAGCGGGCTCAAGACCTCCTTGCTCTACTTTTTACGGGACAGGGTAAAAGAGTCTCCTGGATTTATCAACGAAAACGTGAATGATATTTGTGCCTCTTTCCAGCATACCATTGTAGAGATTCTTGTTTCCAAACTAATCAAGGCTTCCCGGTCAACCGGGATAAAAGAGATAACACTGTCGGGAGGAGTCTCTGCCAATTCCCTGCTGAGGAAGAGGATAGAAGAGGCAGGTCTGGAAAATGGATGGAAAACCTATTTGCCTGCATTCAGTTATACCACAGACAATGCCGCCATGATAGGCATTGCTGCTCATTACAGATATTCAGCCGGTTATAGAGCTGAGCACAATCTTTCCCCGGTCTCCAGAATCAAAGACTTCTAATAAAATCAACACGAAATATTCAAAAAAAAGCACAAGTCTAAACAAAATTTGTATATTTGGTTTAAAATTGTAATAATAGCTTAAAAATATATGAGGAATCCCGCTTTTTTTGAACCCTAAAGCAGCTGCTCATCTCCTTTTTTTGTTGGAAATTCATTTTTCCGATTATCTTTGTCAATCCAAACACAAACAATATACTTAATTATTAACTTAAAATTTTTTACATGAGAAAATTCAGCCTTGTAATTGCAGCAATCCTGGTTACAGCCTGTAATGTCCTGTTAGCACAGAACATCAGGGTTACAGGTACTGTGACTGAATTGGGAACGGGAGCTCCGCTGCCGTTCGTAACTGTTCAGGTAAAAGGGACCACAACCGGTACAGCAACACTTGATGACGGTTCCTTTGTTATTAACGCACCCGGTAACGGAACTTTGATTTTTAGCTTTATCGGCTATAGAACACTTGAAGTTGCAATAGGTAACAGGAGCGTTGTGAATGTACAAATGGAGTATGATGCCGTATCTCTTGACGAGGTTATTATGGTTGCATACGGTACTGCCCCCAAAGAATCCATTACCGGTTCAATCTCTGCAGTGAACACCAAAGCCATTGAGAAACGTCCGGTTTCCAGTGTGTCCGGTGTCCTTGAAGGGCAGGCGGCCGGTGTTCAGGTGAACAACACATACGGAGAGCCCGGAGCAAACGCCAGTATCCGTATTCGTGGATTTACCTCCATCAACGGGTCAAACGACCCTCTTTACGTTATCGACGGTGTTCCATTCAGTGGAAACATCTCTGACCTTAACCCCCAGGATATTGAGAGTATCTCGGTTCTCAAAGATGCTGCTTCGTCGGCTCTTTTCGGAAACAGGGCCTCCAACGGGGTCATCCTTATCTCTACAAAACGCGGTAAGAGTGACAAGGTGCAGGTTTCCGCCAGCATCAACCAGGGTGTCTACAACAGAGGTATCAAAGAGTACGAAAGGCTTGATGCAAAAGAGTGGATGGAAACTATGTGGCTGGGTTACAGAAACAACCTGATGAGTGCCCAGGCTTCTACCTATCCTACACAGGCCCTTGCAAACGCACAGGCCAGTGCAACACTTGTTCCTACCTACGTTAAGTACAATATTTTCAATGCTCCCGAAAATGCACTTTTCGATGCCAACGGCAAAATGTTGTCATCCGTACAAGTACGTCCTGGCTATGATGACCTTGACTGGAATGATTACATCGAAAGGCTTGGTTACAGGCAGGACTATGTAGTGAATGGTAACGCTGCTTCCGAAAAGAGCAACTACTATTTTTCTGCTGGTTACCTGGACGAGAAAGGTTATGTAAAATCTTCGGATTTCAAACGATTCACAGGAAGGGCAAACATCAGTGTGCAACCCCGGAAATGGGTTAAGACAGGTTTGACTATCTCTGGTTCACACCAAATCTCCAACAGTACAACAGGTGACGCCGGTAGTGCAACAACCTTTGTCAATCCTTTCTACTATGGCAGGAACATGGCTCCGGTATATCCTGTATACCTCCACGATATGGCAACCGGCGAGTATTTGCTGGATTCCGACGGGAACAAACAATACGATGGCGGCGGAATGTACGGTAGGCCTCAAAACCTGGACCGTCACGTGATTTGGGAGACAGAACTCAACATGGACAGGACCTACAGGAATACCTTGGGCAGCCAGGCATTTGTGGATTTCGAGTTTCTCAAGGATTTCAAATTCTCAATCAAAGGAGACATCAGTGTAAGGAACAGTGAAAACCAAACTTACAACAATGCTACAATCGGAGACGGTGCAGGTAACAAGGGACGTGCAAGCCGCACATTCTACCGTTACAAAAACTACACTTTCCAGCAGCAACTTACCTGGAAAAAAGAGTTTGGGCTACACAATATCGACCTTTTGGTCGGCCACGAGAACTTTGACTACAACTATGCATACCACTACGGTTACAAAACAACCGAAACTTTCCAGGGAGGTACCGAGCTGATCAACTTTACCGAGATCACTAACCTTACCGGTTACCAGGTAGCTTACAGGACTGAGAGTTACCTCTCAAGGGCCAGGTACAACTACGATAACAAATATTTTGCCGAGGCCTCATTCAGGAGAGACGGCTCTTCGAGGTTCCATCCGGACTACAGATGGGGTAACTTCTGGTCAATTGGTGGCAGCTGGACAATCTCCAAGGAGAATTTCATGGCCGGCACCAAAGATTATATCAGCTCTTTAAAGCTTCGTGCTTCCTATGGTGAGGTTGGTAACGATGCCGGCGTAGGCTATTACGGCTATATGGCCCTTTATGGTATGTCACAGAACGCAAATATCGGAGCTGCTTACAAAACCCAAAACGAAGCCAAGGATATTCAATGGGAGACTTCAAGTTCTTTTGGTATTGGCATAGACGGTACATTCTTTGACAGGATGAACCTTACAGTCGATTATTTTGACAAGAGGTCACAGGACCTTTTGTTTGATGTAAACCTTCCCCTTTCTGCCGGAGCCACGTCTACTTCGGCTGCCGAGGCTACCATTACCAAAAACATCGGCTCTGTATCCAACAGAGGTGTTGAAGTGGTGTTTGATATAGATGTGCTCAGGACAAAGGATTTCCGGTGGAACATTGGTTTCAACGGAACCCGTCTGATCAACAAGATTGTCAAACTTCCCGAAGAGAACCGCGAAAAGGGTATCATTTCCGGAACCAAACGTTATGTTGAGGGTGGCGGAATTTATGACTACTGGATGTACAAATACGAAGGTGTCGACCAGATGACCGGTCGTGCACTTTATGCACCCAATCTCGAAACTTACTATATTGG
>SABC01000173.1 GCA_009929175.1 Bacteroidia bacterium
ACAGAGTTGGCCAGCTCATTTGTTTCACTCTTAAAAAATAAACAGATGAGTAATGAATGTAACACGGCTGAAACCCTCAGCCGATTGGAGAAACAGATTGCCGATTTACAGGCCAATTTATTGAGCCAAAAAACCGTGCTGACATTTGAGGAGGCGGCCAGGTACACCGGTTTTTCCCGGTCATATCTTTACAAGCTGACCCATTTGCAAAAAATACCATGCAGCAAACCGGCAGGGAAAATGTTATTTTTTGATCGGGCTGAACTGGATAACTGGCTATTAACAAACCAGGCACAAAGGGAGGAGATTGAAACCGCTGCCAGTACCTATGTTACCCTAAATAAGAAGGGGGGGCAGTCATGATACTGAACGATTATTACCGGGCTGAAAAATTGCCAGAGACAGCAAAAACACGGTTTGATGTGACAGCATCAACTGGCAGTTATGAACCTTTTGAAACAAAGCTAAGAACCAGACAGGGCGGGTTATCGTTTTATTTTGGTGATGTTCCTGAGAGGTTCAGGTTTTCAGGAAAAGACCGGCCAGACAAAGCGATTACAAAGGGTGATAATATTTCCAGTGTATTTGTGCCAGATATCACCCTCCCTTTTGCCTTTGGAGATATACACCATACCACCGATGCAATCATTTTAATTTTCTCAAATGATTGGCAGGTTATTGAAATTTTCATTGCCAGAGGTCAGAGATACAATAGGAGAAACCTTTTTCATTTGCTTTGTGATAATGAACTTGAAGGTGAAATTGAAATGCTGAGAAACCAGGCCAAAGATCATGAGTTACCAAAACGGTAACCGGCAGAGGAGGGTTGCAGGCTGGCAGGTTTGCACCCTCCTTTTATCCAATCTCTATGTTAATGTGAAAATGGTAACCGATTTAGTAACCAGGTATGTTTGACAATATTGGTTTAAATGTGCCATGTGAGGAGGTGGCAGGGGTTGATTTGCTGGCTGAGATACCGGCAAGGCTGAGCCGACAAAGTGAAACAACCTTTTATAATGGAAACACAGTAATAACCGGTTTTCTGGGAGTGATGAAAATCAGGGTAACATCTCAGGCGGTTAAAGTGGTTGAAAGTAGTTTGTGTAAATGGTATCTGGGAGATAATTTTCAGGCATTGAGCCGGGGTGATACAAAAAGGGCAATTGAAAAGCTCAGTGACCTCCTCCACCTGCCAATGGACCGGGCAGCGGTAACCAGAATTGATGTAGCTCAAAATTTCATCATGAGGCATGAAAAGGATGTTTATTTTAATCATTTGGGCAGCCTCCAGTATTATCAACGGTTACAGCAAAATAATGGCCTGTATTACTCCAATGACTGTAAAACGCTATTGTTTTATGAAAAGGTTCATGAGCAAACCGACAAAGGACAGGCAATACCAGAGCTTTACCGGGCAAAGACCTGCCTAAGATATGAGCAACGATATAAAAAAAGGTTGCTGCAAACTTTCAACCTGCCAGAGCTTAGGGCTGCCATGCTATATGAACCAAAGTTTTATTGTGGACTGATTGACCGGTGGAGGGGTGAATATGAAAAGATCAAAAAGCTCAATGACATTCAAATTAATTACTCAATGATAAAGACAAAAAAAGACCAGGCAAACCAGGCCATATTATTTTATGTGAAACAGAGAGGAGGTGAAATGGCCGTTTTGAATGAGATCAGGGAGGCATATAAAACCGGTGACCTGACCAAAAAGCAGGCACATGATCTCAGGCAGCAAATTGAGGAGGCCTGCAAATGTGAGCAATTTACCTCCACCAGTGAGGTAATTCAGGAACTGGATAAAAAGGTTAAAGAGGCTGCCCGGTTTTATTTATGATTATTCTAAAGTAGGGAAATATAGATTAGAATTTTCTGATTATTCGGCACAAAAGAAGGTAAAAGGGGATTCTTTATTAAAAATGGTTAATGATTTGAGAACCTAATAAAACCTAATATCCAAAGTAAATAATTTAGATTGTGAATGATGTTTTTATAAAGAGTCTAATACAATGGCAAAAGGGAAAAAAACGGGAGGGAGAAAGCCAGGAACTCCAAACAAGCTAACAAGTGAACTGAGGACAATCCTGAATGAAATTGTTTACAATGAAATCATTTACCTGCAAACCAGGATTAACAAATTACAGGAAAAGGACAGAATAGAATTACTTACAAAATTACTGCCCTATATTATTCCAAAAGTCAAAGAGGAGGAGGAGGATAATAAGAGATCCCGGATAGAAAAAGTTGAATTTGTGGTAACAA
>SABC01000174.1 GCA_009929175.1 Bacteroidia bacterium
GAATTCAATGTCAAAGCTTATAAAGAAGAGCCTCTGCACAAGGTGAGCCTGGTAAAGGGTTCTGTACTTTATTCCGACAACTCAAGAGGTTTGAGCCGGCAGCTCTCTCCCGAAAGGGAGCTTGTCATAGACAAGGCAAGCGGAGATGTGACTGAGGGTGGGTTCGACCCTTACATTTATAGTGCATGGCAAAGCGGGTATTTTCTCTTTACAAATGAAAACCTGGACGAGATTGTGAAGATGATGTCGAGGTGGTTTGATATTGAGATAAAGTTGGAGACCGACCAGTACAATGAGATGAAGTTCAACGGTAAAATATCAAGGGAGCTTGGGATAATGCCTTTGATGAGCAAGTTGCAGATGTCCTACAAATTCAGGTATTATATGGAAGATGAGACTCTGATTATAAAATAATTACTAACTAAACTTAACTATGAGATTTTCTGTATGTAAAATTTTCCTTTTAATGTTGTTGGTTATCTCGTATGTGGATATGAGCGGCCAGACTGCCGCCGGCGTGACATTAAAAATGAAAGATGCTTCACTGAGCGAAATTTTGATGGAAATCAACAAGAAAACCGATTACGAGGTCCAGTTTTTCTCGGACGATGTAAAGGATTTTAAAGGGATAACCATAGATTTTGCAAATGCGGGTATAGAGGAAGTTATGAAAAAATGCCTCGAAAAGACCAACTTGTCCTACATTGTCAAAGGCAAGACAGTGGTGGTATCCAAGGTTGCCGCAAAGGGCCAGGCTCCGGCACAGGTAACTGAATATGTTGTCAACGGATTGGTAACGGATAATTTTGGGGAACCTCTCCCGGGTGCTGCAGTAATGATAAAAGGGGTGACCGGCAGGGGAGCGATTGCCGGTGCAGACGGGAGGTACACTATCAAAGTCAGGAGTAATGAAACGGCTTTGGTATTCTCGTACATAGGATTTGAACCAAAAGAGGAGTTGCTGGATGGCCGCCGTGAGATCAATGCAGAGCTGAGGATCAATGCACAGCAGTTGGACAATGTGGTTATCACGGGATTCCAGAATATCCCAAAAGCCAATTTTACAGGATCTTCTGTAAAGGTAAAAAGCGAAAATCTTTTGGTAAAGGGGGTCTCGGACCTTAGCCGGATGCTCGAAGGGCAAGTAGCCGGGGTGTCGGTGCAAACTGTTTCGGGTACCTTTGGTGCAGCTCCAAAAGTAAGGGTAAGGGGAGCAACCTCTATCAACGGCGAAAACAAACCTCTTTGGGTTATTGACGGGGTGGTCCACGAAGATATTATCAATATTTCCAATGACCAGCTCACAAGCGGGGACCCCTCCACGCTATTGGGGTCGGCTGTAGCCGGTTTGAACGCTAACGATATTGAGAGCATAGACGTACTCAAGGATGCCTCTGCAACAGCACTCTACGGAGCCCGTGCAATGAACGGCGTTATTGTGGTAACAACAAAAAGAGGTAAAGAGGGAAGTCCTGTTATCAGTTATTCGGGCAATTACTCAATGCAATTGAAACCCTCCTATGCCAATTATGATATAATGAATTCCGTGGACCAGGTGTCGGTATATGCAGAGTTGGAGCGTAAGGGTTACCTCAATACCGACCTCATAAACAGGTCCAACTCCGGAATTTACGGCAAGATGTATTCATTGATACACACATATAACGAAGAGACCGGCAGTTTTGGGCTGGAAAACTCCCCGCAGGCCCGCAGGGCATTCCTGGAGCGTTATGCCTATGCAAATACCGACTGGTTTGATGTGCTGTTCAAGAACTCAATCATCCAGGACCACTCGGTGAGCATCTCCTCGGGCAGCGAAAAATCCCGTTCCTATGCATCGGTGAGCTTTCTCAACGACAATGGATGGACAATGGCAGACGGGGTAACCCGCTATACGGCCAACCTGCGTAACGACTACAATATCTCCAAAAAAGTCAAGCTGGGATTCCAGGTGGTGGGTTCCGTTAGGCAACAGCAAGCTCCGGGAAGCTTGTCCCGCAGGAGCAACACAGTTGAGGGGAGCTACGATCGTGATTTTGATATCAACCCCTTCAGTTATGCACTAAATACCAGCCGTGCCCTCACTGCATATGACGATAGTGGTAACCTGGAGTACTTTACAATGAATTATGCCCCCTTCAACATCATTAACGAGATCAACAACAATGCTATAAAGCTCACTGTTGCCGACCTCAAAGGACAGATTGAAGCCGGATGGCAAATTACAAAAGACCTAAGGTTCTTTCGTAACTCTGTCA
>SABC01000175.1 GCA_009929175.1 Bacteroidia bacterium
GAAAAGGTGATTGGTTTTATCAGTGCCTCTGCAGTTTCCAGGAAAAGGATCTTTACTTATTCCTGGGAAATCGGTATTTACCGTAGTCCCCTTTACTGCAACACAGAGCCGATAGGTGGCAGCTTGGCTTTGAGGGATTCCCTCTACGCAATCGGCTATGATGTGGTTTTCTATACCCCTGAAACAGGTGAAAGTGTTTGGTCTCCAAAAACATGTGTGGACTGCCGCTTGTTTGGTACAAAGACAAAGCCCTCTTTTTGGCCCAATGATCACATTTAAATTATTCATCCCGACTGCTATGAAAATTGATTTCTTAAACCGTACGTTTTGTCTTTTGTTCTTATTCGTGCTGCCTGGTGCAACTCTTTTGTACAGTACAAATTCTAATGATAAAGATAGTTCTTTGCCACAAAGGGCTGTCGAACGTATCTATATTACAACAGACAGGGATTCATATATTTCCGGCGAAACCATGTGGCTCTCATTGTTCCTTACAGATGCCAACAAGGATCATGCTTTGTCTGCAGTGAGCAGTATGGCTTACCTTGAATTATATAATTCGGGAGCTTTGGTCCTTACTTTTAAAATGGCTGTGCTTAACGGCAGGGGGAGTGGCTCTGTTGAATTGCCTCCGTCTTTGCCCACTGGCAATTATATGATAAAGGCCTACACACGTCAAATGCTTGGCGAAGACACTCCTCGTTTTTTCCAAAAAATGATCTCTGTCTATAATGCCCTTACTGCCGACAGGGTTGAGGGAAATGTCAGGGTTGTGAAGGAAAAGGGTGCCGTTAGTGATTCATCCCATATTGGCAGTTTGGGTAATTCTACCTCCGATATCGGGGTAGGTATAGCATTCGGCCCGGCCGGCAGGCTTATTCCTGCAGGGGAGGCTCTTACTTTTACAGTGTCTAACTCCGGGGAAAAAGGTATTACTTCTAGTTTATCGGTGTTTCGCAAGGACTCCCTCTCTGTCAGGAAATACGGGACAATTATGGATTTCTTGCAACAGCGAAATAACGATGGAACTGGTATTATTGGTAGTGTTGTTCCTGATTATGAGGGGGAGATTATCAAGGGTAGGGTTATTTCCGATAAAACAGAACTTTTACGGGATGCAATTGTCTTCTTTTCGGTTGCCGGAGAGAGGTCTCGGGTATATTCTACAGCTGTGGACAGTAATGGAGCTTTTACCTTTTATACAACTCCTTTTTACGGAGACAGGGATGTTGTTGTAGAGATGCCTTATGCGGATTCTACGATTTCTATATCTTATGAGCTGCTGGATCCTTTCGTTAAGCAGGCACCTGAGCATATACCAAACCTCTGCCTCGACTCTACTGTTGCTGTATCCCTTATGGAGAGAAGCGTAGAAATGCAGGTTGGCAGAAGGTTCCGGGTTGATACTCTTTTTGAGTATTTGCACAGAGAGACAGATCCTCTGCTTAAAAGGGATCCTGTTGTCTACAGGTTGGATGATTACGTCAGGTTTCCCGTGATGAGGGAGGTGGTTACAGAATATATTCCTCAACTTAGGTTCAGGAAAGTAGACAGGACAGACTACCTGCAGGTGAGGATGACAAATGAGTTCAAGTCCCTCGTTTTTGCCAGGGAGAACTCTTTGGTGCTTTTGGATGGGATTCCTTTGTTCAATCATGAGAAGATTCTTAACTACGATCCTTTGAGGGTGGAGTCCATTTCCATATACACCGATGTGTACAATGCCGGGTTTTCCACTTTCACTGGTGTCGTGTTGTTCAAGACATACAAGGGCAACTATCCTGGACTGACACTTGGAGGTAATGCGAAAATATTTGATTTCAGGGGAGCATTGCACCCCTCAAGGTTCACTGCTGCCGATGTAAGGGAGGTTGGAAACCTGCCGGATTTACGCTCTTTGCTCTATTGGGATCCAGCTTTGGAGGTTGAGGCTGGGGGTAAAAGGGAGGTTGTTGTCAACACTTCTTCACAAAAGGGTGAGTTTTACGTTGTGCTGGAAGGGATGACTGTAGAAGGTGCTCCTTTTTTGGTGATTTCGGAATTTGCTGTAAAATAGTCTTTTGAGAAAGATATCAAGTTTTTCACGATTTTTTTCTGAAATAAATTTGGTAGATGAGAAATGTTGCCTATCTTTGCACTCCCCAAACGGAACAAGGCGCTGCAGTGATGCGGTAATAGTTTGGGCAGATCTTTGAAAATGATGAAAGACAAGTACAATTTAAAGTAGTACAATAGAGTAGAGCGTTAATTCTTTGAA
>SABC01000059.1 GCA_009929175.1 Bacteroidia bacterium
ACAAAGTTTGCCGGCGAAAATTACTCACCCAGGATGAATTTTGTCAAAACCAACGTTACCGGGATCCTCCTTAAGAATTACTCGATCCAGTATGAGAGGGTCTTTACAAAACGATTCTCTGCAGCAATCTCATACCGTAATATGCCCGAAGGCGGTCTCCCTTTTCGTTCCATGATACTGGACAGGATGGACCAGGATGACCAAGAGGGACGGGATATTGTAAACAACCTCATGGTATCCAACTTTGCCATAACACCCGAAATTCGTTTCTATCTGGGGAAAAAAGGATATGGCAGAGGGTTCTACATTGCCCCTTTTGCCAGGATCGCAGGATACGAAGCAAGCAATTTCAAATTCAATTATGACGACGAATTTGGCACGTCCCAGTCAATCTCCTTATCGGGGGAGGTCAATGCTGTCACTTTTGGTGTAATGTTCGGAGCTCAATGGTCCTTGGGCAAACACCTGGTTCTTGACTGGTGGATCCTTGGCCCTCATGCGGGGACAGGCAAGGGAGACCTTATTGGCCTCTCTACCCGCCAGTTAAGTGAGTTTGAACAGAATGAGATCCGGACACAACTGGAAGAGCTCGATATACCTATGATAGACAAAACCGTTACAGTAAACTCCTCGGGAGCTACAATGAACACAGACGGGCTATGGGGTGGACTTAGGTCAGGAATATCGTTTGGTTTTAAATTCTGACAAGTACGTCATTCATATTTATTTGCAAAATCCTCTTATTTATATTAAATTTATACACGTTAAGGGCCACTTGTGAAGATGCACGACATTGCACACAAGAAAGGAAAAATTAAAATATTTATCCATAAAAAAGCACTAGTATGATACCCCGTTCAGTAGAAGAGATGATAGCAGTAGGATTACTGCCCTACCCTGTAGAATCAATACAACAACATGGCGATGGATTAATCAACAACACATTCAAAATCATTACAAAGCGAAAAGAAGACCCAAACTTCCTGTTACAGAAGATCAACAACAGGGTTTTCAAGGATGTTGATGCCCTGCAAGTCAACATAAAACTGATAACTGACCATCTACGCAAGAAGGTGGAAAAAGAGGGAGTAAAGGATCCGGACAAATGTGTTCTGATACCCTCATCCATACTAAGCAACGGTACTACCCGCTCATATTACTGGGATCACAACAATGACTATTGGCGGCTCTATGTTTTCATTGAAAACACCTATACCCACGAAAAGCTCAAGAACGAAGAGATGGCTCAAAGTGCCGGCAGGGTACTTGCCACTTTCCACAAATTCCTGGTTGATTTCAAATCTCCCGATTTCAAAGAGCTTTTACCAAACTTCCACAACACTCCAAAAAGGGTGGAAACTCTAAAAAAGAGAATCAAGGAAGATGTTGCAGGCAGACTCAAAAATGTAGGTGAAGAGGTTGATTTCCTGCTTAGCAGGGAAAATGAATACAGCAAAGTCACCAAGCTCGGAGAGATGGGAGTCTTGCCAACCAGGATCATCCATCAGGATCCCAAGATTAACAACATCCTGTTCGATAAAAAAGACAACGCCATGTGCATAATTGACCTTGATACAGTCATGCACGGCTATCTTTGCTACGATGTAGGTGATGCCGTCCGTAATTGCGCCAACTCTGGCAATGAAGATGAAAAGGATCCCGGAGCAGTTTCGGTAGATATGAATATTTACAAAAGCTTCATTAACGGATATACAAATATTGCCAAGGATTTCATTACTTGGGCAGAGATGGAAAGCTTGGGATTTGGTCCACGACTCATGACTTACGAACAAGCGGTAAGGTTTCTGTCAGATTATCTCTATGGCGACAAATATTACGATTACAAGACTTTTTATCCCGAACACAACCTGGTCAGAACAAAAGCGCAGATACAACTGTTAAAGGGTTTCGAAGACAATTACCAGGAGATGTCCGAGTACATAAGGTCACTTGGCAACTGGCAATTATAAAACAATTAAAACCAGAAACATGAAATTGATAATACGAATTATGACTTTAGCCATCCCGGTGGCTGTACTGTTTACTTCTTGC
This sequence comes from Bacteroidia bacterium, assembly GCA_009929175.1. GTDB lineage: Bacteria > Bacteroidota > Bacteroidia > Bacteroidales > UBA932 > Bact-08. The sequence goes on from SABC01000059.1 coordinate 2,053, forward strand.
TCTCCTAACATTGTAGGAACCTGGAATGTAGAAAAGTTTGAGACCTCTGTGGAGGGCCAGACAGGAACATCCCTATCCAACATTGGGACTTTTACCTTCAAACGTAACGGGAGCGGAGAAAAAAGCCTAAACTACTTTGTTCTGGGGATCCAGAGAGACGACAACGTACCATTCAAATGGACTTGGGACAGTCAGTCTTACATTACTATTGACAGCCAAGGGTCTGAGTTTTCCAAAACATGGATTTTAATTGAGAATAAAAGAAAAAGCCAAGTATGGAAATCTACAGACGGGAGTAATACTGTCCATGAACTGGTCTTGAAGAAATAGACTCAACCCCCATCAAACGCCCGGCTATTCACATGGATATCCGGGTTTTTTAATCCTTGAATATAAAAAAAACAGCCAGGATCAGGAAGATGAATGCAATAAAGTGGTTGAGTTTAAAGCTCTCCTGACGAAAAAAAACCAGAGAGAAAGCGACGAACACCAAAAGGGTTACAACCTCCTGTATGACCTTTAACTGCACAAGTGTAAAAGGACCACCAAACTCTTTGTAACCGATTCTGTTGGCAGGTACCTGGAAAATGTATTCAAACAAAGCTATCCCCCAACTTATCAGGATAACTGCAAAGAGACCCCATTTCCCCAATTTTCCTTCGATATTGAATCTGAGATGCCCATACCAGGCCAATGTCATGAAACTATTGGATACCAATAGTAATAATATACTTGCCAATCCTCTGTTCATAAAAATCACACATTAAACCGGACACAAAAATAGCCAAAAAAGTATATCTTTGTTCAAAACAGACAACCATGAAACAATATCAGGAAGAGGGCGGTCCTGCAACCCGTATAGAAAACCTTGCTGGTTCCGCAAAAGATTATGCAGAGATGAGAATAGATGCTTTCAAGCTAAGGCTGACCGAAAAACTTTCTATCCTGTTCTCCCGTATCATTTTTTCATTGATAATTTTGATTTTGCTGGGAATTGCCTGTGCATTCCTGGCCTCCGCATTAAGCTTGTACATCGGAGACCTAATAGGGTCCAAAGCAGCTGGTTCGCTCATTACTGCCTCACTTTTCATTCTTCTGGCAATTATTGCTTACCTTATGAAAAAGAAGTTTTTACTGGACTCAATGGTCAGGCTCTTTGTTTCCATAATTTTTGATAACGAAAACGAGGAGGAAAAATCATGAAAGGAAGCAGACATAATAACTACTCCAAAATAAGAAGTATAAGCCAACTAAGGGCAGAACGGATCAAGATCGGCAAGGAAATCGAGATAAAAGAGATGCAAATGGAAATTGAATATTCCGGCTTCAAAGAGAGCATCAGTATTACAAGATTCCTCACCCTGATGGTTACCAGGATAACCATGATAATCCCCTTTATCCGTACAGCCAAAAATATATATGAATTCATCGCAAAGCAATTCCGTCAAAAGGATTCGGCAAACGAAGCCGGTCCTGCTGAGCAGACGCATGAGGAACCGGTTGGTGATGAAATTCCTGCTCAAGGTGAGGAATCAGAGAAGAATGTTTAACAATTATATTATGAAGTACTTAAAAATCATGTTGATTACTATGTCCATAGGACTATTTGCCTCTGCCTGCAAAACCGAACCGGCAGAGGAGGTGAAATTCCGTTACCTGGCCGATGAATTTGCCGATCTTAAGATTATACGCTATAAAATACCGGGGTGGGAAAACCTGTCCTTTGAACAGAAGCAATACATTTACCACTTAAGTGAAGCGGCAAAAGCGGGAAGGGATATTTTTTGGGACCAGAATTTTAAATATGGACTCAAAATAAGGAAAGTACTGGAAAAAATCTTTGATCAATACAAAGGCGAAAAAGAGAGTGATGAATACAAAGAATTCCTGGTATATGCAAAAAGAGTCTTTTTCAGTAATGGTATCCACCATCACTACGCCGAGGAGAAATTCTTGCCCGGCTGCTCAAAGGAATATTTCTCAAAACTTATGGAGCAGAGCGGACAACAAGAACTGACAGACATAATAATCCCTATGCTGTACGATCCGCAACTTTTCCCGCACAGGAAAAACGCAACCGGCACAGGGGATCTTCTTTTGGAGAGCTCAGTTAATTTTTACGAAGGAGTGTCCCGAGCCGAAGCCGAGGCATTTTACGCTAAAATGGAGGATCCAAAAGACTCCCAACCGATCTCATATGGCCTCAATTCACGATTAGTTAAGAGGGATGGCAAAGTGTATGAAGAGACCTACAAAGCAGATGGCTTGTACGGACCAGCAATCGAACAAATTATACACCACCTGCAAAAAGCGGCAAAACATGCCGAGAACGACAGGCAACGAGAGTACATTTCCCTGCTGGTAGAGTACTACAAAACCGGAGACCTCCGCACCTGGGACCTGTACAACGTAGCGTGGGTCAAGGATACCGAGAGCCCTGTAGATTTCATTAACGGATTTATCGAAACATATAATGATCCCCTGGGGATGAAAGCCACATGGGAGGCTGTTGTAAACTTCAAGGATCAGGAAGCCTCCAAAAGAACAGACATTATCAGCAGTAATGCCCAATGGTTCGAAGACAACTCCCCTATCGACCCCCAATTCAAGAAAAAAGAGGTAAAAGGGGTCTCTGCAAAGGTGATTACGGTAGCTCAGCTTGGTGGAGACTGCCATCCTACATCACCTCTAGGCATCAATCTTCCAAACGCCGACTGGATAAGGAAGGAGCACGGATCCAAATCGGTAACGATTGCCAATATCAGCGAAGCTTACGACAAAGCAGCCGAAGAATCCCCCAAAAGCCTTACTAAAGAATTTTCATGGAACCAGGAAGAGATTGATCTATTGCGTACTTACGGATCGTTGACCAACAACATCCACACCGACCTCCACGAATGCCTTGGACATGGCTCCGGGCAACTTATGGACGGGACACCTTCCAATGCTTTAAAAGAGTTCAGCTCTCCTTTGGAAGAGGCAAGGGCAGATATCTTTGCTCTATACTATATGGCCGATCCAAAAATGTTAGAGTTGGGTATCCTTCCTGACGCAGAAGCATACAAAGCAGCCTACCTCTCTTATATCCGAAACGGTTTATTTACACAATTTGTCAGGATAGACCTTGGCAAAACCGTTACCCAGGCCCACATGCAGGGACGCAAACTGATAGCAGAATGGTGCTACGAAAAAGGAAAAGAAGAGAATGTAATAGAGAGGGTTACCAAAGAGGGTAAAACCTATTTCGTAATCAATGACTACGTCAAACTTCGTGCACTGTTTGCCGATCTGCTACGTGAACTGCAACGTATAAAATCTCAAGGAGACTATGCAGCTGGCAAAAACCTGATCGAAACATACAGTATCAACATAGATCCGTCACTGCACAAAGAACTTAAGGAGCGGTATGCTTCCTTGGAACTCAAGCCATACGGTGGGTTCATAAACCCTGATATTATTCCTGTAGAAAAAGATGGAAAAGTTATCGATTACAAGGTAGAATATCCCGAAGACTTCCTTGGACAGATGCTTGAATACGGGAAAAAATACAGTTTCCTGGATTAGAACAAATAATATTCAAAAAGAGGCAGTCCCGAAAGACAGCCTCTTTTTATTTACGTGTCAATATTAAGTACGATGATTAGTCCCCTTCTTCTTCGAGCCTTCCGTTCCACAAATATTTATTGGTCTCCCTGATAAGGACTCCCGACAATAACAGCAGTGCAAACAAATTTGGTAATGCCATCAATGCATTCATACTATCTGCTATACCCCATACCAACGATAGGTTAAGGACAGCCCCCGCAAAAACGGCTGCTATCCATGCAATCCTGTAATAAAAAATCAGTTTTTTACCGCCCAGGTACTCAACAGCCTTCTCACCATAATAGGACCAACCAAGTATTGTAGAAAAGGCGAAAGTTACAATACCTACCGACAATATCATGTTACCAACATAAGGTATCTTTGAAAAAGCGGCTTTTGTGAGTGCACCCCCTTGTGTGTGGTCTATATCGGGATGGGCTATGACAGAGCTTACCAACACAAGTCCTGTAAGTGCACATACAACAACGGTGTCCCAAAATGTTCCGGTAGAGGAGACCAGGGCCTGTCTCACAGGATTACGGGTCTGGGCTGCTGCCGCAACAATTGGTGCCGAACCTAAACCCGATTCGTTGGAAAACAATCCTCTTGCAATTCCAAATCTTGCTGCCATCATAACAGTAGTACCTACAAACCCTCCTCCAGCAGCCCTGGGGGTAAATGCCGAGTCAAAAATCAGTGAAAATGTCTCCCCAAGATATGACGAGTTCACATAAAGTATATATATACAACCCAATATATAGAAAAGGGCCATGAATGGAACCAAGGTTCCACAAACCCTGGCTATACCTTTAACCCCGAATAGAATCACCAAAGCTGTTGCAGCACTTACAAACAAACCCGTTACCACAGGAGAAACTGAATAAGTCTCATTCAACAAGAGTGCTATTGAATTTGCCTGTACAGTGTTACCTATCCCAAAAGCAGCAACTGCAGTGAAAATACAGAATAAGACAGCCAACCACTTCATCTTGAGCCCTTTTTCCAATGCATACATTGGACCTCCCAACATTGTTCCATCCTCAGTCTTGACCCTGTATTTGATGGCAAGCAATCCTTCGGAGTACTTTGTTGCAATACCAAAAACACCGGTTATCCAACACCACAGGACGGCGCCCGGGCCACCAAGAGCCACAGCTGTTGCAACCCCGATAATGTTTCCTGTCCCGATTGTAGCTGCCAAAGAGGTGGCAAGTGCACCAAACTGCGAAACATCCCCACTGCCGGTTTTATCTTTTGTAACTGATAAACGGATTGCAGTAAGAATTTTCCTTTGTGGAAATTTAAGGATGATAGTCAGGTAGATGTGAGTCCCAAGCAACAGCGCAATCATTGGCCATCCCCATAAGAAAGAACTCACTTGCTCTACGATTGCAGAGAAGTTTTCCATAGTTCAAGTTTAAAGTTTTTGTTTTAGTTAAGTATCTTTGCAAAGTTAAAAAAATGAGGGAACCTCACAAATCCTACTGAATTGAAAAAAACTATTTATATAGCAATAGCATCATTTTTTGTTGCACTGGCAAGTTTAGGTATATTCATTCCCCTGCTCCCGACTACTCCGTTCCTGTTACTTGCCGTCTACTTTTATATGAACTCATCCCGGAAACACCTGAAATGGCTGTTAAACCACAAATACCTTGGTCCATATATCAAGTCTTACATATCCAAGGAAGGAATCCCAATAAAACTAAAGATCCGTACTCTGACACTAATGTGGATAACCATGTTGGTTTCAATGGTTTTTGCAACAGACAAACTTCACTTGAGAATACTACTTGCAGTTATTGCTATCGGTGTTACAATCCATATCCTGTCCAAAAAGACCAAATCCGAATAAAAAAGAGGCCGTCCGGGGATTACTCCCCGTCCGGCCTCCGTGCTCCGCAATAATTACAAACCTACATCTGTCATAATTTCACCTAACCTAAAACATCACCTCCGGCCTGTATATCAACAGAGCTGCTGCCAGCATATCCACTAAACCAGGTGGATATCTTAAACAATCTCTTTTACTGCCTCCATGGCTTTATCGTAGTCCGGCTCGTCCAGGATATCCTTGGTTATCTCAACATACCTGACAATATGGTCTTTGTCCAGGACCACAACACCACGCGCCAACAACTGGTTTTCCTTTACCAGGAAACCATATTCCAGTCCAAACCTGGAAAATTTGAAATCCGAAAGTGTAAAGACCTTGTCAATCCCTTCGGCTGCACAAAATCTGCCAAGGGCAAAAGGTAAATCTTTCGAAATAGTGATAATAACGACATCGTCCGACAATCCGGTTGCTTTTTTGTTGAATGTACGGGTTTGATTTGCACAAACGGAAGTGTCAATAGACGGAAATATACTGATGACTACAGTTTTTCCGTGAAAGTCCGATAGTTTCACATCCTTGAAACCATTGTCCGAAGCGATAATCTCGGGAGCTTTGTCCCCAACCTTTACAGGGTTTCCCAAGATTGTGGCAGGGTTTCCCTTGATGGTAAATAGATTTTTTCTTTCGACAGAGGATAAATTTATCATGTCGTGATAGTTTAGGGGTGTTTGCATAAAATATGTGTGTTTAGTGACAAATGTCGTATTAAATTAATATTTATAGTTTAAGAGTATCAACTTACTCTCATTTTTAATAACAAGATATCACAAAAAATGTTTACTTTTGGAGTAAAATAACACTATAATGACCAAGAATTTTTTGAGGAAATTGTTCCCGATAGTACTGCTCTCCTTATTTACTGCAGCACTAACCATCTCTTGCACAAAAGAGGATAAACCAGAACCCGAAAAACCAGAACCCGAAGCTCCGGACCCCCTAGGTGTAGTAAAAAAATATGCCTATGATTTGATGAACGACATCTATTATTGGTATAAAGACGTTCCAAAAAACATCAATCCCAAGCCAATCAATACAATCCAAGCCTATTTTGACACATTAATGGTACCGGTAGACAGGTGGTCATGGATGATGACCGGGCAGGAGTACCTTAGTTCCGAAAGCGGAATAGTGGAAACCTATGGTATGAGCATCAGCCAGCCAATCGATTACTATAACGACTATGGAGTTAGGGTAAGGTACGTGCACCCATCTTCTCCGATGGCAGACAACAATATAAAACGCGGGTACCAACTTACTCACTTGAACGGCACTTCGGTAACAACTCTTATCAAAAACGGCACCTTTAACCAAGTCTACGGGCAAAGAACCAATTCTTTCACGTTCAACAACCATATTGGACAGCCTGTTACCTTTACGGCAACAGCAAGGGAGGTGAGCACCCGTTCATCTCTGGTCAGTGCCGTTTACGGGCCCCAGGATTTCCAAGGACTGCCATACAACATCGGGTACTTCCACTACCTCTCCTTCAAAGCCGGAATGCTTGACGATATCCATAACGCAATGGCTGTTTTCAAAGCTGCAAATGTTAAGGAACTCATCCTGGACCTTAGGTACAACGGAGGGGGAGACAGCCGTGCTACCACTTTGCTTGCCAACTATATCGCACCAGCCTCAGCAGAGGGCAAACTGGTAGCAAGGAGGGAACACAACGACCGTTACAGCTCCAACGATGCGGACCCCTCCTCCCAGACTATAATCACCAGGATGAGCGGCTCCCTGGATCTGGATCGTCTTTTTATCCTGACAACAAAAGGCAGCGCCTCTGCAAGTGAGGTAATCCTAAACGGACTCAAACCACTGATGAACGTTGTGCACATTGGAGGCACCACTTACGGAAAACCTAACGGAATGTACGTACTACCTTATCCCGAAGGCAATTACGACAACCCTCTCTATGTATTCCTTCCCATCTGCTTTTTCACAGTAAACAGCACTGGTTACGGCCACTATGTAGATGGACTGGTGCCTGACCATTACAGGCCTGATGATCTTTACCATGATTTTGGGATAAACGATGACTGGGTCAATGCTGTAATGAACTACATCACCAAAGGCTCATTCCCTGCACTTCCTCCCAAGCCAGGATCGGCATTTGAGGCCTTACCTTCGTATAGGATAACCACTCCCGAAGAGCAGGAAAACTATGGAACCTACAAGGTTGAATTAAGAGATCAAAAACCGTTAAGATCAAGGTAAAGAGTTGGTAATAAGAGTAGGAATCCCGCAATTATCAATAACAATATAAAAGGGAGCACCAGTTTGAACCATTTCCCGTAAGGGACCCTGGCTATTGTAAGCACGGCGATGAGAACTCCGGATGTAGGAGTTATCATGTTGGTAAATCCATCTCCGAACTGGAATGCAAGGACTGTTGCCTGTTTGGAAACACCTATCAGGTCCGAAAAAGGAGCCATTATAGGCATTGTAATGGCTGCTTTTGCACTTGCTGATGGTATCACAATATTTATAAGGGTTTGAATCATGTACATGACACCCAAAGATGCTTCCCTGCCTGTATCGTCCATCGCATTGGACATTCTGTACAACAACGTGTCTATTACTTTCCCATCTTCGAGTACAACGATGATACCTGCTGCAAGACCCACTACCAAAGCTGCCGAAAGAATATCCTTCGCTCCTTCCGTAAGCTTGGCAACAATTTCGTTGGCCGTATAATCTGCCGCAATCCCACTTAAAATACCCAAAGCAAGGAACAGTGCCGAGATTTCACCAATATACCATCCATACCCCATAACTCCGACTACCAAGAAAATTATTGTGAAAAACAGAAGGTTCAAAACAAAAAAATGGACCGATTTGAGTAACGACCTATAGCCCAGAATCGCAAACAAAAGTGTTACCACCGGAATCAAAAATGGGACATCGTACACACTACTGCCTATCTTAATGGATGTATGGTAATAAAAGGCCGAAAAAAGAACAAGGACCAAAAGCGTAAGCAAAAAGACTACCCATGCAGCCTTGGGTGTGTGGTATTGGATTTTCTCCTCTTGTTGCAGTAGTGTTTTTTCCCTCCAGTAAGCATCTTCGTTAAAAACCGGGGACTTCCCTGGCTCCTTGCGAACCCTTGATGCATACCAAAGCACAACCGTAATTGTAATGATATTCAAAACAAGCCAGCAAAAAAAACGGTATTCGATACCTGAGAAAATCGGCAATCCTGCAATATCCTGGGCAATACCTATTGTAAAAGGATTGAGTACAGCACCTGCGAACCCCACATGGGCTGCAACATAAACCATTGCGAGGCCTGTAATGGAGTCATAACCCATTGATATTGCCAACGGGATAATGATAACTGTAAACGCAATAGTCTCTTCACTCATCCCGAATACTGCTCCAAAAACACTGAACATCAACATTATAAGCACAATAATCGCATTGTTTACTCCAATCTTTTTAAGAATCCTGTTACCTTCCAAACCTTTTGTGAACTTCAAAAAAGAGAATATCCCGGCGTCTATGGCTTTACATGAATTGACCACCCAAAATGCAGCCCCGATTACCAAAATAAAGACAATGATACCCGACTGTCTTGTAAACCCATGGAAAAAGGCAGTCAATACCTGCCAACTTTGCGGGTTACCTTTGGTGTAGCCAAACTCCATGGTCTCCTTGTTGTACTCACCCCCTGGCACAAAAAACGTCACAATGGCACTGAATACTATCAACGCAAAAATGATGACATACGTGTGCGGGATCCTGAATCTCTTTTCCTTTGCCATTTTTATTTACAAAATACGGCAATAAATATTAAATTTGAAAAAAATAATCTTCATATGAATAAGAAATTAGCTATTGTTCTTGCCTCCTTGTTACTATTATTGGATTCATCCTGGATATCTGCCCAGGACCGGGTAGTAGAAAAAGTTATTGAAATCGGTGCCACAGACAACCAGACTATGAAACACCTCGACATACTAAGCAACAGGATAGGTGGAAGACTTGTCGGTTCTGATGCTTACACCAATGCCACTTACTGGGCTGCCGGATTATTCGAAAAATGGGGACTCGAAGTACAGATTGTAGAGGTAGGCGAAGTTCCTCTTGGGTTCAACCGGGGGCCATGGTCCGGCAAAATGCTTAGCGAAGATGGCATGAGCCTTCATTTTGTAACTCCATCATACACATCTGG
>SABC01000060.1 GCA_009929175.1 Bacteroidia bacterium
GAGGTTATCCCAGGCACCGAGCCGGCTGCCGGCCCAATGCAGAGCCGGGCAGCTATTGACTGGAGATAACCGTGCTGCGCCGGCAAATAACCTGCACATAAAGATGTTGTAAGTTTATCCTAGGGATTAATTCCGCAAGTAATTGAAAATGACAGGGAAGCTGCAAGCCTCTGCAAGGCAGGCACATGTTAATTTATCCGAGGAATCAATCCCGCAAGTAATTGAAAATGACCGGGAAGCTGCAAGCCTCTGCAAGGCAGGCACATGTTAATTTATCCGAGGGATTAATTCCGCAAGTAATTGAAAATGACCGGGAAGCTGCAAGCCTCTGCAAGGCAGGCACATGTAAATTTATCCGAGGGATGAGTGTGTTTTTTAAATATTATTTGTAACTTAGCAGTTATATGGACACACCTTTTGTTTATAACAAATTTGTGACTGGCCACGAGTTTATTTCGAGGCAGAACGAATTATCTCTCTTCACCACTATGGTGAGGCAAAAACAGCATGTCCTCATTTATGAACCTCCCAAGAGCGGGAAGAAATCACTTGTACAACAAGGATTTATTAATTTGCATAAAAATGGACATGAGTTTATTGTATGTAATATAAATTTGTTTAACGTTCGCACAAAAAAGCAACTCCTTCAAAAGTACATTAATGCTCTGCTCAACACCTTTACTAATAGCCCGGCAGAGATGGAGAATCTTCAAAAAGAGCTAATTCCCGATTTTGATAAATTCTTTGGAAAAACCATTGAATACGGAAAAACCCTGGATTTTTCCGATCCCGAAACTGATACCAGAACAATTCCTAAAGAGATCACAGAAAAAATAATTTCGCTACCGGAAACACTTGCCCATAAATTTAACACCAATCCTGTTATATATATAGACGAGTTCCAGGAAATATTGCTTCAAGACAATCCTTATGAAATTTTGGAGCAAATGGAATATACCCTTAAAGAGCAAGTAAAAACAACTTACATAATAACCGGATCCATGGTTAACTCCATGAAAGAGATTTTCGAAGAAAAAAAGTATTTCTACAACTTTGCAGAGAGAATCAAGCTAGGCCCACTCGATGGCAGGTCTCTTTCGGAATTTTATAACAAAAGTTTCCTGAAAACAGGCAGAGTCATCTCACGTGAACTGTCAACAGCAATGTACAACTTTACAGAAGGGCACCCATGGTACGCCCAACAACTTGGAGATATCTCCTATGGCCTTACCAGAGGATACCTCACCGAACAAGTTTTAAAGCAATCCTTCCTGTCCTTGCTGGAACTCCACTCATACCGCTACCAGCTAATCACCAGCAGACTAAGCCGTTTCCAGATAAATTTCCTCAAAGCAATAATGGATAACGTAGAGCAGTTGTGTGCAGCAGATACAATGTCCTATTACGGGTTTAATTCCAGCGCCAACGTCAAACGTCTCAAAGATGCCGTAAAACGAAAGGAAATTCTCACCGAAGAGAATGGACAATGGGTATTCCTTGATCCGTTATTTAAGACTTGGCTTAAAACAGTCTATTTTGAACTCTGAGAATGGAAAAATGTTTTATTATGGACAAACATTTTTAAAATCAGCAAAACAGAGCTAAATGTCAAATATTTTGATAGGTATAACAGGTGCAAGTGGGCAAACCTATGCATCCCGTATTATTCAAATACTTCGTGCAGAGGTCCCACTTACCCATACAGACTTGATTTACACCGACACAGCCAAAATTGTATGGAGAGACGAAATGGGAAGCGACCCATTACTTTCAATTGACAACCATAGCTACTACCATAAATACGCATCCGGATCCAACTCTGCAGACATTATGATAATTATACCGTGCACTATGGGAACAATAGGCCGCATAGCCAACGGAACAGGGGGAGACCTCATTGCACGTGCTGCCGATGTAATGCTCAAAGAGAGAAAACCACTGGTAATTGTACCAAGAGAAACCCCATTCAACCTAATTCACCTGGAAAATCTGACCAGACTCGCAAAAGCCGGAGCCATAATTGCTCCTGCATCTCCTTCATTTTACACACACCCCATCAATCTCGACCAACTTATCGACAACTTTGCCCGCCGCATACTCCATATCGCAGGCATCCACCCACTCCCCACAAACAACAAATACATCCCTCGGATAAATTAACAACTTGCAGAGGTTGAGCAGCTTGCAGCTTTCAGCTTATTACCAGACGGTTGCAGAGCCCTGCGGGATGCATCCCTCGGATAAATTAACAACTCTCATATAATGTGTTAGTTGTGAGAATGCGTTCATTTTCAATAATATGTTAATTTATCCGAGGGATGAGTCTTGCAGCCACCTGGAAATCACCTGAAAGCCACAACCGCCAGCAAATCAAACATTTGTTAATTTATCCGAGGGATCATGCCTCCCAGGAAGCTGCAAGCACCAATAAACCAGGCACTTGTTAATTTATCCGAGGGATGCAACAGTGCTTACAGTAGTTCGCGGTAGAAGAGTGCGTTCATGAAGGTGCGGGCGGTGCCGAGCCAATATCCTCTGAAGTAGGGGCTGTCGGGGAAAAACACGAGGCCTTTTTGCGAAACCACATAGGGGGTGCCCTTCACTTTGTCCAAAACACCAGGGGTAACGTAACCGCTAAGCAACGGCTCGGGACCAATCCGTGAGAAGACCATGTAGGGATCAGCCACTTTGTCTACAATCTGACTCCCTCTCTTGAAAACTGGCAAAGAGTTATGTTTAAGACCAACAGCCAGCGGATGAGTCAGATCAACCATGCTCTCCAGCACAATACCTGTGAAAGGAGTAAAGCGGCGGTTTTGCAACCCATAGCCATAAGAGACCAAAGCTGAGTCAACATCCCTCCTCACAGGACGGAACTTGATATCTGCCATGTTATTCTTCACAGCAAACTGCACCCCGTTGCCAACAGCAACCAGTGTGTTGGACCGAGCCCAACGAGCAAGGCTCTCGGCAGCACCCTTACCCAAATCGAAATCCCCGGTAAGCACAACCACATTGTAATTGGCCAGCACATCTCCGTTAATCAACGAATGATCCAGTAAAGTAACAGGAATACGGAATTTGTAATCAAGCAGTTGCCACAGCTCACCAACAGTTGCGTATGAGGCACCTTGCCCAACCACTATTGCCACCCGCGGCATTGTGATGAACTTGAACCTGGAACTCCCAAGATCGAACTCCGATCCCCTGGCACTCTGCACAGGATAAACCCTCACCCTCCCTTTAGGGAGAAAACCCCGCTCAAACTGAGCACCTTTCCATGAACCGGTAAAATACTCCCGGATTATCTCATACAACCGCTCGCTGCCAAAAGGCTGCAACCTCACCGGAATCTGAATTGTACCAACCCCGAACGAAACCTCTGCACCACCCTTCCCGGCACTGAACACGAAAGGAGAATCAGAAGCCTTAACAAGTACCCCTTGGCTGGTAAGATAGTAGAGGAAGTTATAAGAGTAGAAATCATCCATCCCAAACAAATAGGCATAATCCGACTTGGCCGGCAGCAGCCCTGCCAAAGAGCTCTCCACAGCTGTAGCACTAGCCGCAGTCTCCCTCTCAACCCCCTTGGCTACAGGCAGTTTAACCTTTGAATACTTGATATTAAATGCCATGGGAACGGTCCAGGCAGAGACATCATAAAAAGTAGAGTCGGTAAATGAAAGCTGAGGTTCAAAAACATTCATCACAACCGAAATGTTGGGCTGCGAAAAAGGCACCACATAGCTCTTACCACTACCACCATTATCCATGTACTCGTGATATTCGATGCGGTGGGCATCCAGCAGCTCCAGAAACTCACCTACCACCGAAGGATCGCTCCCTGCAGAGAAAAGATACCCCTCACCCTCGTTGACCTTGTTGTAAGAAACCACCCTTTCACGGAACCTCTTCCTATAGTCCAACAACTCATCCCTGAGGGAAACCGACGACAAGAGCGAAGAGAATGAACAAAATACCTGGTTACGTACCGAAGCAGCAAGAGTAACCTCTGCACCATCCCTCACACGGTTGAGCCCCCTCGAATTTGGCTGCTCATAAAGTATACCTATCGAACCAAAAAGATCGGGGTATGCCCCACCCTTTCCGGTATAAAAATCATCGTAACCTTCCCGCGAAAAATAGAGCGTCCCGATCCTGTCCATGTAACTCCTGTGGAACTCTGCAATCTTCTCGGTCAAATCCCAGTTTTGGACAGGGATGTAGGAGTTGGTGCTGCTCCTTATTCCCGGAGAGAAAAAGGTACCGCTAAGGTTGCCCTGCTCATGGAAGTCATTGACAATATCGGGCTGCCATTCATGGTACAATCTCAGGATTGCTTTGGCCTCCGGGTGCTGCACCACCAACCAATCCCGGTTGAGGTCAAACCAATAATGGTTACTGCGCGAAGAGGGTGCAGGCTCTCGGAACTCCCGGTTGTAATCATCGGTGTTCACAGCATAGGAGAGGTTGGAATTGACCCAGGTAGCGTACCTGGTCACACCATCGGGGTTGAGAGCAGGCACAATCAGCACCACACTCCTTTCAAGAATTCCCTTGACATAATCACCATCGGAAGCAGCCAGCAGCCAGGCTACCATCACCGAAGCGTTTACCCCGCTTGCCTCATTGCCATGCACACTGTAACCTAGCCAGTTGACAATCATATCGGGTCCAAAATCGGCCCTTTTGGGAGAGATGCCTGCCAAACAATCCGAACCATACAAGCCTCTGCCTTTTCCAAATGAAGCCATATTCTCCTCGGAACTAATCACCATCGAAAAGAGAGGCCTGCGCTCATAACTCATCCCGGCCACCTGAACAAGAATCCTGTCCGATACCTGGTCCAGGTAATTCATATAGGCCATCACCGATTCGTAAGGGAGATGCTGCTCTCCGGTTTTGAATCCAAAAAATTGCTCGGGAGACATAATCTCCTTCCTGATGTTTGTTATCTCTACCGGGTAGAAAGAACTCAATTCCTGAGCAGCCGCAAAGCCGACAGGAATTGAGCCGAAACAAACACAAAATAAAAGTAACTTAAAGTGCTTGAACATAAAATATCTTATAAATTAATACTACAACGGATTCTGGACACACAAAGGATTATAGTCCAGTTCGAGCTGAGGAATCACCCACTGCCACTCTTTGGCACCGGCAGGGATATACCTGCAGAGTTCACCTACAGCCTGCTCCTCATACATATTGAAGTTTGAAGCCAAAGGATCCAAGTTTGTGGGTTCACTGTTGGACTTCCATCCATTGACAGCCCCTCCCTGGTTGTAACCCGGCCTGGGAGCAGGACCCCTGTCCAAAGGAAGGTTGAGACGCTTGAGGTCGAGCCATCTGAAACCCTCACCCCAAAGCTCCACACGCCTTTGGAACATTATCTCGTCTATCAACGCCTCCCCGCTGTTGGTGCTCAACGCATACATCGGATCCCTGTCGTGAGCCACTACATAAAGCGCATTGCGGGCATCAGCCTCCCTGGCTCCACGGGCATAGCCCTCTGCCATTATGAGGTACATTTCGGGGAGCCGCACAAAAGCAAGGTCTGCAGTGATGATTGCACCACTGTATGAGGCAGAGGTATTGTCCGGATAATCGACAATGAACTTCTGGCTCATCCACTTGTATCGGTTCCCACCCGGAGGGTAAACCAAGCCCGGGAAGTTCCTCACATTCTCTACCCACAACTGTTTACGCACATCGGTAGCAGAGATGCGTTTGTAAAGCAGGTTGTAGATAGCCCGCGGAGTATTCCTGTTGTAAGATATATTGGTATTGGAGATATAGCTGTAAAAATTATATAAAGTACCAGTCTCAAGCTCGGGCTGGGCTATCTTTGCCCAGATCCACTCGTTGTTTGTAGCATCACAAAACCTTCCCTGTTTGTAATCAAAGCAGCTCTTGTCCATTTGGGCACCCGAATGCTGTACCACCAACTTGGCCATTTCAGCTGCCTCTACCCATTTGCCTTGAGTGAGCAGGATCCTGGCTTTTATTGCCCTGGCAACATGAACATTGATATGCATCTTTGTAGAACGTTCAAATGTAACATTTGAGAGCAACCGGATAGCCTCGTCAATGTCTTCGTTTATGGATGTATAACACTCCTCAACTGACGACCTGGGCTTTGGATCTGTATCAGACGCCAAACGCAATACAATACCATCCTGGGTATTGTTACCGGCCCTGTCATACCTCTGCCCGTAAAGCTGCACAGCAGCAAAATGGCAAAAACCACGGTAAAAGATTGCCTGCCCCTTGATGTAGTCACGCTCCTCCTGAGTACCCTCGGCACCGTCAATGTTGTCCAACACCATGTTGGCATTGGCAATTATCTTATAGATAAACTCATATATGTGCCTGGGATACTGGTTTGTAGGCTGTCTGTGACGCGTCCAGTCCGTCTCTGTCCTAAACTGGGCATTCGATTTTGTATAAACAAGGTCTTCGCCAAGGAAGTCCATATACAACATATAGTACTGGTAACCCATCTTGGGGGCATAGTTCCCTTTGTCGTACATTACTCTGTGCATACCATTGATTGCCATCATGGCCGCCTTGGTATCCTTGAACATGACCGACTGGTCCACAGAGCTGGTCGATTCTGTTTCCAAAAAATCCTCGCTGCACGATACCGCTATCATTATTGCAAATGCAAATAATGCCAATATATATTTTTTCATATTCTACAGTTTAAAAAGTTATTGACAAACCAAAAGAGATAACCCTGGAAGGAGCATACACATCGCCGTTAGCAATATATCCCGACTGGAAGTTCCTCCTGGGATACAAACCTGTACGTGCTGTGAACAACAGGGCATTATCTGCAGAGAAGTAAACTACGGCCTCCGAAATCTTCCTGGGCTTGAGGATCCTCTGCGGAATAGTATATGAGAGGTTTACGTTTGTTAACTCTATCATATCGGAAGAGACCAGCCACCTGGTAGAGCTGCTCGCCTCGATGTTTGTGATATCGGTACCGGCTGTGACACGCCCGATGTTTGTTACATCGCCCGGTTTACGCCACCTTTTGAGCAGGTCCTCGTGCTGGGCCCAATAAAGGTTGGAACCATCCAGTAACGACTTGTAGGTATTGTCATAGAACTCCCCTCCAAGCTGGTAGTAAAAGTTGAGTTTGAGGTTAAAGTTCTTCCAGGAAAGATTGGCACCAATACCACCTGTTACCTTTGGCATGGCATTTCCCGAAAATTCGTAAACACTCTTCTCCACATTCTCGGTGTACTGAACACCGTCAAATTCCATTAGCTCACCCTCTGCAAACTCGTAGTTCTCAAGATCGGCCTTAAAGAGATTGTATCCGTTTTCGGGGTTGACCTTGTACCACTGCCTTAGCCAGAAATCGTACCGGGAATGGCCCTCCTCGATTTTGTAAACCGATGTTGGATAGGGATTCAACGGCAACTCTGTGATCTTGTTCTTGATAAAGGTAGCATTACCGGTCAGGCTCATCTTAAAGTTGTCTGTACTTAAAACCACGCCGTTTAACAACAGCTCTACACCCTTGTTGTACATGGAACCGGCATTTACATCGACATTCTCGACACCCGAAGAGATCGGCTTTGGCACACTAAAGAGCAAATCGCCCGACACCCTGTGGAAATACTCGGCAGAGCCATCCAAACGACCTTTGAAAAGGCTGAACTCTGCAGCAACGTCAAAATTATTGGAGGTCTCCCAGGTAAGTTCACGGTTGCCAAGGCTGGCCTGCACATAACCCGGTTCACCGTTGTTGTTCACGGCATAAGTTGCCCTCCACGGATAGTAACTGGAGAGGTCGTCGTTACCCACAACCCCGTAAGAGGCCCTCAGTTTGAGCTGGTCCACGAACATAAGGTTGTCCATGAACTTCTCTTTGTCAATAGTCCATCCGGCACCAACCGACCAAAAATTACCCCACCTCACATCTTTGTAAAAACGGGAAGAGCCGTCCCTCCTGTAGGAGGCAGATGCAAAATACTTTTCATCGTAATCGTAATTGACCCTGGAGAGGTAACCTTCTACCCTGTAATTATGGGTATAGGAACTTGGCAGAGCGTTGATTTCCGTGAAGTTTGCATACTCGAAGTTCTCACCAATAATTGTCTGGGTCTTCATTGAGGTAGTCATATAGTGGTACTGATACTGGTAGCTTTCGTGGCCTGCCAGTGCATCAAAGTGGTGTTTACCTTTGTTTATCTGATAATTGAGCAGCTGTTGGTAAGTCCAGGTAGTGGTGTTGGAGACATTTTTTGCAGAAGTACCGGCATTCCCCTTTTGTTCGTAAACGAATCCACCACTCCAGCTCCTGTACATGTTGGAGCCCAGGCCTGCGTTGATGGTCAATCTCAAACCTTTGGCAAGGGTTGCCTCTGCATACCCTTTTATATTTATTGTCTGCCTTAGGTACCCATTGTAAATATTGTGTACTTCCAAAGCATGATTGTTTCCGGCAAAAGCATCACGACCCGATATCACGATTGTCCCGTCTTCGGATTCCCAGCCGTTTCCAAAATCATACATCTTGTTTCCGTTGCTGTCGTATATGTACTCCCCGGTAGAAGGGTTGTGGAAATGGATAGGGAAGATATTGCCGATATACCTTACAAAACGGAACGGGTTGGCATTGGAACCACTGGACTCATTCTGCTCCCCTCCAGAGGTGGAATGTGAGACGTTTAGATTGGTCCCCATTTTGAGCCAACTGGTTATCTTGGAATTTGCATTTGCTTTTGCAGAGATCCTCTCGAACTCCGACCCTATGATATACCCCTCTTCCTTCATATAACCTACCGAGGTGTAGTAGTCGGTATTTTCGTTGGCACCGCTGATGGAGATGTTAGTATCATGCCTTTTGCCGAGCTGGGTTACGGCACCGTACCAATCAGTATCCTCAGCCCAGTGGTTTTTTGCATTGGGGTTGAGTTTGCCGTTGCTGTCAAAAAGCTCCGATCCGTCCATCAGGTATGGATTGTAGCCAAGACCGGCAATAAGGGCGGGACCGGCTAAAGCATTAGCATTGGCCTCGCTGTAACCGTTAAGCAGGAATGTATTGCGGTGCATCTCCCAATAAAGCTCCATATAGTCTTTGTCGCCAAGCAGCTTGTAGTCGGCACTCTGTTGCGATGTAAGACCCAGATTGTACTTAACCACAACCTTGGGTTTACCGATCTTACCCTTCTTGGTGTTGATCAACAGCACACCGTTTGCACCCCTTGCTCCGTATAGTGATGCCGATGAGGCATCCTTGAGAACAGTGACGCTCTCTATGTCGTTGGGATTAATACTGCTGAACGCATTGTCATAAGGCATCCCGTCCAGTACAATAAGAGGTGCGTTGCTGGCGTTGAACGAACCTATACCCCTGATCCTTATGGTTGGCTCCGATCCCGGTTGACCGTTGGAGGTACCCACCTGTACTCCTGGTGTAGTTGCAGTCAGAGCCTGCGAAACCTCTGTTATGGGCCTCAGGCTAAAGGCCTCCTCATTGATAACAGCGGCAGATCCTGTAAAGGTACTCTTTTTGGCAGTACCAAAAGCTACAACCATTACCTGATCCAGGGCCTCTGCCTGTATGAATAATTTGATGTCGATCTTTTCCCTGCCGTTGACAGGCTCCTCTAAAGAGGTATAGCCTATGGAAGAGAAGATCAAAGTAGCATTTGCCGGGGTGTTTTCCAAAACAAATTTTCCCTCGGCATCGGTGGAGACTCCCTTTGTAGTCCCCTTGACCACTACATTTGCAAATGGGATGGGTTCGTTATCCTCTGCAGAGGTTACAACTCCCGTAATCCGTAGCTGTGCAGAGACTGTCGTAACCAACAACAGCGCTGCAAACAAAACAAAAGTTTGTCTAAGCATCAATAGAAGTTTTAAAAGTTAAAGTTTAAAAGTTAAGTAAGGAACCAAATGGTGCTGCAATCATATTCCCTCACTCAGAGGGATTGAAAGAAAGGCGTGCATAGGCATTTAAGTATTGAAACGTTATAATAATTTATGGTTTAAATTCCCTCGTTTCTTTTTCAAAAAGCACGAAACCTATATTACACTAAGAAATGGGATGAAATAAAGTTAATCGTTTTTATTCAGAGAAAAAATAAAATTTTTAATGTCGTCAAAAATTGTTAACATTTGTTGGAAATTATTATCCCTTGTACAACCTAAAATTTCAATTATGAAAACCTTAATAATGACACTCCTGTTCCTGGCATTTTCGACCGGGATCACACAAGCACAAGGCTATTATAAAGACATATTCATGGACGGAGGCATTAAACTAACCTCCCGAGAAGACCTTCCTGCAGCCAGAAGGCTGGGGATGAGCATAGAGCATTTTGTGTCGGGCAAGGATACACCTGAGTCTCCTCTTACATTGCAGGATACCATTATACAACAGATGCTTTTCGGAGGAAGCGAGATCGACCACAACGGTGTATTGCTTTACCCCGACGGAGAGCCCAGGTTCCGGCTGCTTTATGTGAACGGGGGAAAAGCTACCCTCCACGGTATGTCCCTCACAGCCAAGGGGCGCGAAAACATCAGGACATTCGTGAAAAACGGAGGCAACTACCTGGGTACCTGCGCCGGGATGTTCCTGGCAACCAACGCCACAACCACCGATTCCCTAAATCCCAAACCAGCATACCTGCACATTTGGCCAGCTCTCGCCCACTCCACCCGTCTTGCAAAAACACCGACCGGTCATTTTGTAGAGCCCGGTAGTCCTCTGCTCAAATACTACGATTTTGGCGGCGATATGCATATAGACAGCGTTTATCATAACGGAGGCGGTTTTGCATTCATACCAGGAGGCTTTCCGGACGGGACAGAGATACTCACCCGTTACGACTACGAACCCTACACCCGAGACTCCTTGTCTATCCACAAACAAATAAGTTCCTGGGCATGGAAAGAGAATGAGCATAGCGGCAGGGTCCTCCTGACCGGTTCCCATCCCGAGAGCTACACCTCAGGAGAAAGACTGGACATGATGTCGGCAATGATCCTTTATGCAATGGAGGGGAGCGGCACTCCTGTGGTCAAAGGCGAACTTGTGCGCGGTGAGGTACGCAGGATGGATAAGAGCACCCTGGACAACGATCCTCTGCATACAAAAATCGGTGACAGACAGTACCACCACTTTACCGTTCAAATTCCCGAAGGGGTGAGCAATATTAAAGTAGAACTCAAGGGGGTATCCACCTGTGACCTGAACCTTTATATGAACAAGGGGAACCACGCATTCGCGAAAGTCGCAACCATCATGGATATATCCAAAGGAGCCGAGAAAACCATACAGCTAAACAGCCTCGAACCAGGGACCTGGTATATCGCAGTAGAATGCGCCTCCACCGTTCAAGTAACCAACACACAATGGGGCGAACACTACACCGGCAACCTCACACTGCTAAACGGCACCCCCTACACCATCACCATCACCTGGACAAGCCCCATCCCTCGGATAAATTAACAACTTACAGAGGCTGTGAGCGTTGCAGCTTCCCGTTCATTTTCAGGTGGTTGCAGAGCCCTCGGCGGCTCCCTCTGCCCGGGGGCCATGCCGCCTTGTGCAACGCAGTTTTCGTTTAACG